>JAILNL010000011.1 GCA_024691625.1 Schwartzia sp. (in: firmicutes) | reverse complement strand
AGCGCATCAAGTGCCTCGCCTGCAAGAGGGTACAGCATGAAGATGTTGAATATGGTCATGAGGCCGACGCCGACGTCTCCAAGGTCCCACACGAAGGTGTAGGCTGCAAGGCCGCCGATAAAGAGCATTGTGAGGGCAATGACCTTATATACCGTCTGCCATACCCAGGAATCTCCGAAGATGTACGCCACATTCGAGCGGGCGTAGAATAGGATTCCGATGAATGTGGAGAAGCAGAACAGGAAAAGAATCATGGCAATGAAAAATGTTCCAAAGCCGCCGAGGTGATAGTTTACAGCAGCCTGCAAAAGATCCATGCCAACCTTGCCGTCCGTAACGCTGCGCGGCGCGAGGAGCAGTATGAAAGCAGTGCAGCTGCAGATAACTATTGTGTCTATAAAGACGCCGAGGGACTGGACAAGTCCCATCTGAGCAGGGTGCTTTACGCGGACAGTTGCGGCGGCGCATGGAGCGGAGCCGCTGCCTGCTTCGTTTGAGAAAAGGCCGCGCTTTACACCTGTCATGAGTACGGCGCCGAAGCCGCCTGCCGCGACCTGCTGAAAGCCGAATGCTTCAGCGAAGATGCGGGCCAGAACATCAGGAATCGCCGTGATGTTTATGATGATAAGAGCCACGGTTATTCCAAAGTAGCAGATTGCCATGAACGGTACGAGAATATCAAGCACCGGTACTGTGAGGTTCTTTCGCAGTACTATTATTGCGGAAAAGAGAACAAGAACAACGGTCGTATAAATAGGCTGAATCCCGAAAGCGTTCGAGAATGCCGAAGTTACCGAGTTGCTTATGACCTGGCTGATGCCGCACCAGCATATGAGGCCTGATAGGGCAAAAAGAAAAGCGATAACGGAATAGCGCATGGGCTTTCCGTTTCTTTTTTCAAAATAATCGTGAATGTAGTATGCAGGGCCGCCGCGGAATCCGCCGTAAAGAGGGTCTCTTGTCTGGTGGAGCTGTGCGAGGGTTGCTTCTACGAAAGCGGTGGAGGAGCCTAAGAGCGCGGATATCCACATCCAGAACACTGCTCCGGCACCTCCTGCGGAAACTGCGGCAACAACACCCACAAGATTTCCCATTCCCACGCGTGTGGCGGTGGAAATCATCAGGGACTGAAACGATGAAAGTCCGTCGCGATGATGTGTCTGTTTGGCTACTGTCTCGACTTCGTCACGGAAAAGGCGGACAGGGAGCACTCTTGTCCGTATTGTGAAGTAAATTCCCGTGGGGATTAACAGAATGACTAAAAGTGAAAGTCCGAGTGTGCCTCCGCCCGGCAGAGGTATTGAAAATAGGTCGCCCCAGAGTAAAGCGCAGGCTGATTCGATTAGGTTGATAATGCTCTGGATCATATAACATGTCTCCTTGACGAAAAAAATAACTCGGCTGAACAGCCTCGTTGAAAGCAAAATAGAGAGTGTCCGTCCGAGACAGACACTCTCTATATTTTACGGGGAAAGTGTTATTTTGTAAATATTAGGAGAAGATTATTTGTTGCTTTCGCGGCGGAATGCATCTACCTGTTTCAGTGCAGAGCCGTCTGCAACGAGCTTTTCTGCAAGCTCGACACCTTCCTTGACGGAAGCGGCTTTTCCACCGACATAGAGGGCCATTCCTGCGTTCATCATGACGATATCGTATTTCGGGCTCTTTTTGCCGTTCAGGATGTCCAGGGTATCTTTGGCATTTTCCTCAGGGGTTCCGCCGACGATATCATCTTTCGCAGCGCGTTTGAATCCGAAGTCCTCAGGCTGGATTACATAGTTTTTGTATTCTGCGGAGTCTGCACCGTTTGGAGCGTGGAACTCGCATACTGTTGTGGGGGCGCTGATGGAGATTTCGTCCAGTTTGTCCTGTCCGTAAATAACAACGCCGTGTTTTACGCCTAGTCCGACGAGAACCTTCGCAAGCGGCTGAACAAGATATTCATCGTAAACACCCAGTACCATGCGTGTCGGATGCGCCGGGTTCGTTATAGGACCGAGGATGTTGAACACTGTGCGGATACCAAGCTCCTTGCGGATAGGTCCGACGTATTTCATGGAAGCGTGGTATTTCTGTGCAAACATAAAGCAGAGGCCGATTTCTTTAAGCTCGCGGACGCAGGTTTCGGGCGGCTGGTCGAGATTTACTCCCAGAGCCTCAAGGCAGTCTGCTGCGCCGCTCTTGGAGGATGCGGCACGGTTGCCGTGTTTTGCGACTTTTACTCCACCCGCGGAAATGATGAAAGCGGCAGTAGTAGAGATGTTGATGCTGCCTGCATGGTCGCCGCCTGTACCGACGATTTCAAGAACGTCCATGTCGTGTACGACCTGCTTTGCATGGTCGCGCATAGCGGCAGCGGACCCTGCAATCTCAGGTATTGTCTCTGCTTTTGTACTCTTGGTGGAGAGTGCTGCGAGGTATGCTGCGTTCTGTACGGCGGTGGTCTCACCGTCCATGATTTCTGTCATTACCTGGTAGGCTTCATCGTATGTCAAATCCTCTTTACATACGATTTTCTTGATTGCCTCGGCTATCATTGATATCACTCCTTGGAAAAATAAAAATTTTGCCTGAACTGTAACATTGCAATTATACCACAAAAACATCTGTGTTTTATTAAACGACAATAATTTGACAAAAAATTTTTTTGATGGTAATTTGTAGGTGTTGCAGGGGAGCCGCGAAGGCGGCTGAGAAGGAATACCTGACTCTTTGAACCTGATCAAGTTTAGACTTGCGTAGGGAGCAACAGAGAAAGGGAGTATTGCCGGCTGCGTGCCGGCTTTTTTGTTTGGAGGAATCGTTATGAAAAAAGAAGAGCTTCAGAAAGCTGTGCGGGAAGCCGTGAACGCCGTTCGCGCGAAAAATCCCATGGCACCGTCGATTACGAACACGGTTACCATCAATCTGGTAGCAAACGCGCAGCTTGC
>JAILNL010000179.1 GCA_024691625.1 Schwartzia sp. (in: firmicutes) | reverse complement strand
GTACAGCAATGCGCTCTTCACCATGAACCATCAGATAAATGTCCGGGCCATGGTGGCGCGACGTCATTACCGGGGCTATAGAACACTGTTGAAAGAGATTACCCCCATGAAGCGTGAGTGGTATGACCATAAACGCCTGCGGATTGGATTTTTATCCGGGGATTTTCGCACGCATCCTGTTGCATGGTTTGTTTATGCGCTTATACGCTATCTGGACAGGGGATTTTTTGAGGTTTATTGCTATGCGGTAAATCAGGATAACGATGCGATTACGGAAAAGCTCAAAGCAAGGGCTGATTGCTGGCGTGATATAAAGTCAAAGGACTGGGCGGCCGTTGCGGGAGAGGTAAAAAAAGATGAAATAGATATTCTTTTTGACCTCACAGGACATACGTCTACGAGCTGTCTTCCTGTGCTGGCGTATCAGCCGGCCTCGGTACAGGTTTCGGGGATTGGCTACATGAACAGCACGGGGATGGCAAATGTGGACGGATTCCTCTCGGATATATATTGCTCGCCCAATGAAAAAGACCCGTTCTTTACGGAGACATTGATAAGACTTCCGCATTCACATTTTTGCTATACTAAACCCTACGCTTTTCCGGATATAGTGCAGAAACCGCCTTGCATGCGTGGAGGGCGCGTGACCTTCGGGTGCTTTAATAACTTCGCGAAGATAACCGACGAGATGCTTGCAGTCTGGGGAGAAATACTTCGCAGAGTGCCGCGATCGCGGTTGCTTCTGAAGCATAAGATTTTTGACTCGGAGGAAGGCAGGCAGTATGCAAGAGCGCGCATTACAAAAGCGGGAATTGATATTTCGCTGGTAGAGTGCAGGGGCTTCAGCAAAAATTATCTCGACGAATATAACGATATGGACATAGCATTAGATACATCGCCGTATACGGGAGGGCTTACCACCTGCGAGGCGCTTTACATGGGCGTTCCCGTGGTTACTCTTATAGGAAACAGGCACGGATCGCGATTTGGCTACAGTCTTCTCATGAACGTGGGAATCGGAGAGCTTGCCGCGCCTGACACAAAAACCTATGCGGATATTGCAGTAGCATTGGCTTCATCGCCGGAATTTCTCTTTGTGATTCATCAGCGGCTGCGGGGGATGATTCAGCAGAGTCCGCTGATGGACGGACTGGGTTACGCGAGAGACGCAGGGAATCTCCTGGGGGACTTTTATTTCGTCCGAAAAAGAAAAGCAACGGGGTGCGGAGAATGAAAAAGCTGACAAAATTCGGACTTATGCAGTTCATGCAGCCATCGGAAGAATATATCTCAATTCTGGTTGTGGAAAGCATTGAGTATCTTCCTCAGCTCCGCAGAGCTTTTCCAAATGCGCAGTTGTATGCAGTTACAGTGAATTCTGAAGCTCCTGGGGAAGCGGAGTGGAAGGAGATTGATGTTTCGTGGACAGTTCTGGATTACACGGAGACACCATTGCCGTTTCCTGCAGAGAAGTTTGACTATATACTTTCCGAGCATCTTCTTGAATGTGCAGGGAATCCGCAGGACATTGCGGCAGGCTTCAGCAGATTCATAAAGCAGACAGGAGCTCTTCTGACGAGCTTTGAAAATATCCGCTGGTGGAAAATCTTGGATAACCTTCGTGACGGTCATTTTTACGCTTTGGCGCACAGACTGTTTGCACGGGAGGATTTTGGGACACTTCTTTACGCGTCATTTTACAAGGAAGTATCATTTTTGCCGGAAAAAAATCCTGGGCCGGATGGGCTGCTTGATGAATTTGAACAGGCAGGGTTTTCAGACAGAGAAGACATGAATACGGAAAACTGGCTGGTAATGGCGCGCCGGTCAATGAGTGAAATTGCTGCGCTTAAGGCGCATTATACGCCGGTAATACGCCGGAAACTCGTAACGCTCCTCCGGCGCATTGAATACGGTATAGATTTGGAAGAGAATCGTGCAGAGCTTAAAAAGCTGTGCGGTAATGAGCATATAGACGAGGCGTATCTGAAATCCTTTGTGGAACAGACAATAGTTTGGAAAGAGATATTTTGGGAAAATTTACGGGACTTATGATAGATAAATATTTGGGGATGGAAGCATGAGCGAAAAAAAGCTTAATGAAAATAAAATATGCTTTATCAGCTGTGTGAATAATGATGAGCAGTATAACAAATGTCTTGAGTCCTGGAAGGCTTTGCGTGTACCTGAGGGCATGACTGTGGAATCGGTTGTGATTCATGATGCCAAATCCATGACCGAGGGATACCAGGCAGGGATGAAAATTTCTGATGCCAAATATAAAATATATGTGCATCAGGATGTGTGGATTAACAGCAAAAATTTTTTGCACATCATGGTTGAAGCCTTTAAAAAACATCCTGAATATGGAATTCTCGGAGTAGTTGGCAGCAAGAGCCTTCCCACT
This sequence comes from Schwartzia sp. (in: firmicutes), assembly GCA_024691625.1. Lineage (GTDB taxonomy): Bacteria > Bacillota > Negativicutes > Selenomonadales > Selenomonadaceae > Schwartzia. The sequence continues at coordinate 4,546 of JAILNL010000179.1, read as the reverse complement.
AATGGAATATGGTGGGAGGGAGAGAAGATTGGTTCAATACGTGACAGGGTTTCTGGCGATTTTGCAGAGTATTTGTATGACCGCAATGACAGGGAATGTGTGGAGGCCATTGCCCTCGATGGACTGATTCTTATGACTCAATATGATATCCCCTGGCGGGCAGATGTGTTCACCAGTTGGCATTTTTATGATGTTTCCCAATGCATGGAGTTTTTGAAACAGGGATACAAAGCAGCTGTTCTTCCACAAAGTTTGCCGCTTTGTGATCACTATGCAAAGATGAATACCATGAAGGGATATGACGAGGAACGTACTAAATTTTTAAAAGAATATCTGCCGTTTCTAAGGTCAATCAATTGCGCGAAAGGAAACAATGGCGAAAAAGCTGAATCTGTGGTCATTGTCATTCCTGTGTATAAAAAAGATTTAGAGTATGAGGAAAAAATATCTCTACGGCAGCTCAATTCAGTGCTTGGACGCTATCCTCGTGTTTTTATAGCGCCAGAGAGTCTTGAGTTTGACTACGGAATTCTTGGAGATAATATCAGTGTTGAACGCTTTGCTGATCACTGGTTCCAAAGTGTTACATCGTACAGCTGCCTTATGATGCAGAAAGAATACTACGAGCGCTTCAGTAAATATGAATACATGCTTGTATATCAGCTTGATGTTTTTGTTTTTTCAGACAGACTCAAAGAATTTTGCGATAAAGGCTATGATTACATCGGGGCTCCGGTCGGTAAATTTGTACCTTTTTGGCACGCTATTGATGCAAGAGTAGGCAACGGAGGATTTTCACTGCGCAGAATTCCCGCGCATTTAAGGGTGCTTAATGACTTTGACCGCATTGTCAGGGATACGCCGTTTTTTCCGTGCTTTATTCTGGCGGAGGATGTTTTCTTCGGATATTGCGGGAAACGTGAAGATGTTGAGTTTACTGTAGCGGACTTTAAAACTGCATCGGAATTTTCTGTGCAGGAAAATGTATGCCATGTATACAGTAAATTTGCTGAAGGATGGCGCCCCTTTGGCTGTCACGGATGGAGTCAGGTGGAGAGTGACTTTTGGTGGCCGTTAATTGCAGCGTACGGATATGAGCCTCCGGAAAAGATAGAGAAGTTAACCCTATATACTCATGCTGTCCTCCGGGATTATATAAAGCACCGTAATAATATTAATCTTCAACCGTCATGGGGATGGATTAGAAGAGGCGAGAAGTTAAACCTGGAAAAATTTTGGAAAGATGTAATTGAAAAATATCCTGAAGGTAATCCGGCGTGGGAAAGACGGTTAGAAGAGATGACCTGCTTTTGGTGCGCGGTAATCGAGAATGTAAATCGGGGACACCTTTCTAAGGATACGGACAGAGAACCCTTTCTTATCGCAGTTTATCGGGCTATGAAGAGCGGAGAGGCTGCAAAGTACCTTTGGGAAATGTGGGATATGATGCTTCCGATACTCGGGAGAGAGCCCTATTCTGTGAAGGATGTGATAATAAAACTGGTTCTTGAGAAAAAACTGGAAAAGTTCGTAGAAATTGAACTGGGTAAAATAGATAAGCTTCTGTGTGAAAAAGGTCAAATGACTGAAAAACAGTATAGCATCGAGAGTCAGGTCCGTATGCGGGCTGGGCAGAAGCTATTCGAAAAAGCGATTGCGTGGAATATTTCGACGGAAACTGAGCTTTGGAAAAGATATGGGGCAGAAGTAATAAAATTATGATTTCTTGGTTGGAAAATATGGAGTAATAACATGCTTGATGAAAAATTGATTTCAATAATTGTTTGTGAAACGAATGAGCAGCTTTGTAAGGGGTTGCTTAACGAATTACAAAAATTGAATATTCCCGAAGAGATGCAGGTAGATGTTCAGATTATACGTGCATCTAGAGGAGATTTAGCGGCGGCATACAATACAGGAATGAAGCAGAGTAATGCCAAATATCGTTTGTTTATTGATGAGAGTGCCAGAAATCTTGATAAAGATTTGATTAATGAGGTAGTAAATCTTCTATATTTGCCTAAGGTTGGAATGGTAGGATTATTTGGATCTGAAATGCCATTGGATGGGAACTTTACGAATAGTAAAAAAAGATTTGGAATGTATGTACAGCATGAACCTTCGGATTCAAGTCAAGGTAGTGTTACATTGGGAGAAAATCCTCTTTGGACGCAGAATGTACACTGCGTTGACGGAAGGTTTGTTGCGGTATCACAGGATATAGAGTGGGATGAAGCAGTTGGGGATGATTTCGCAACGGCGGCTTTTTGTACCCGTTACAGGAAAGATGGGTACAGATGTATTGTTCCTTTGCAGGACAAACCGTGGATGACATTTGAGAAACCGTCGTTTTATTCAACACAGCGAAATCTTAACTTTATCATCGGAGCAAAGAATTTTTCTGAACGTTATCTAGAAACGATTCAGCCGTTGGTAAGTATTTTAATTCCCACGTATAATCAGCCAAGTTTTTTTGAGAAAGCGCTGCTGAGTGCTCTTCAACAGGAGTATAAAAATCTGGAAATTGTCGTTGGGGATGACAGTACAAACGATGATACAGAGAAGCTTTTAAAGGAAAAGTATCTTGATAAATATCCACAGATTCGGTATTTTCACCACGAAAAGCCTTTGGGTGGACATGGACTTAAGAATATAGAATTTATCCTTGACCATGCAGAAGGAGAATATATCAGCTTTTTGTTTCATGATGACATATATTATCCGGCGAAAATCAGTCGTATGATGACATGTTATGAAGAAGATTTAAAGGAACAGCTTGGAATTGTTACATCGGCGCGAAATGTCATTGATGAAAATGATAAAATTCTTGGAAGATTTAACCCTTGGCAGCCTGTACAGGATACTGTTCTGTCGGGGGAGCAACTGGCTGAAGGAATATTTTCACGGATGTCGAATTTGGTGGGTGAGCTGACCACTGTGCTCTTGAGAAAAAAGTTTCTCAAGCAGGAGCGTGGAGAGCACAAATATCGTGTCAGTGTATATTGCGGAATTCTGGATACAGAGCTTGCGGATGTTTCAACGTTTTTAGAAATTTGCAGAACTGGGCATTCTTGCATGTTTTTAAAGGATACACTCAGTGCTTTTCGTATGCACGAAGGACAAAATTCGGGGAAGCTCGGTGTGGTTTTGGGAGCGTTGATGGAATGGCTGGATTATTTGGTCCTTTCCTGGCTGAATGGGGCGTATATCCATTCGAAGGAAACGCTGGAATGGTATTTTTCTCTTTGGTACCCTTGGGCAGTACGTGAATTTAACCGTGCAGTAAAGCTGCATGAGGGTGAGGTTATGCCGGAGACTTATGTGTGGTGCTGTGCAGTGTTTGAGGAAATGGGGAAAATGGATTATGAGAAGGTAATTGACCTTTCAGTAGCTTATATGATGAAACGGGCAGAGGATACGAGTGTCTTAGAGCGTATATGCCATAAAAATGAGCGCGGTCTGTGGTGTAAACGATAACGGAGGAAAATGAATGCAGGTCATAAAATATATGTTTCAGCCCCACGGCGATGAACGAGGGCAGTTAATAGCATTGGAGGAATTTAACGATATCCCGTTTCGTATAAAACGTGTTTACTACATGTACGATACTGTGGCGGGGGTTGTGCGTGGAAAGCATGCCCATAAAAGTTTGGAACAGATTCTTGTTTGCATCCATGGCACCTGCAAGATTCGTCTGGACAACGGAAGGGAGAAAAAGGTCGTTCAGCTGGAAAAACCATACGAAGGACTTTACGTCGCTAATAATATGTGGCGTGAAATGTATGATTTTTCTCCTGATGCGGTGCTTATGGTGTTGGCATCAGATGTATACGATGAAAAGGATTATATACGTGATTACGATGAATTTTTAAAGCGTGTAAAAGAGAACGGTGATAATGATGAAAATTGATTTAGCTGTATTGGACAGGCAGTTTAAGCTTCATCAAACTGAATATGAAGAAGCAGTACTTAGAGTTCTGCGTTCGGGCTGGTATATACTTGGTCCGGAGCTTGAGGACTTTGAAAAAGAGTTTGCTGATTACGTCGGAGCAAGGCATTGTATCGGCGTGGCGTCAGGACTTGATGCACTGACTTTGTCAGTTCGTGCACTGGGTATAGGAACAGGTGACGAGGTAATTGTTCCGGCAAATACATATATTGCGACGGCATTGGCGGTGACGGCAAATGGCGCAAACCCGGTATTCGTTGAGCCCGATGAATATTATAACCTGGACGCGGAAAAGCTGGAGAATGCCATAACTTCCAAAACAAAGGCAGTCATGGTTGTTCATCTTTATGGGCAGGCGGCGGATATGGAAAAGATTGTTAAGATTGCCGAAAATCACGGGCTGCCTGTAATTGAGGATTGTGCTCAATCACATGGCGCGCACGATAGAAAGATAATGACAGGTCATTGTGGAACCATCGGCTGCTTCAGCTTCTACCCGACGAAAAATCTCGGAGCCTTTGGTGACGCCGGGGCAGTGGTTACTGACAGAGAAGATATTGCAGAAACAATAAGAAAGCTTCGCAACTACGGAAGCAA
>JAILNL010000178.1 GCA_024691625.1 Schwartzia sp. (in: firmicutes) | reverse complement strand
GTGCTTCCGTCAGCAGCCGCTCCCTTTGTGATAATAGCCGTTGTGCATGCCTCTGACGCTGATGCTGACACAAATAACGCACAGGCTGCAATAGCCAGAACCAAGCCTTTTTTCATGAGATTAGTCTCCCTTTCATCCAATTTGGGGGAGTATTCCGTCTCTTCCCTCATTTTTCATGAATATCCGTAAGAGCTGATAGGATGCATAGGCATCCGCCAATGCACGGTGATTTTCCGTCAAAATCACACCGTACTGTGCCAAAAGCGGCTCAAGCCCGAATTTTTTAACAGGCGGATCTGCCTTATCCAGCAGTCTGTGCGCCATGCGCTCTGTGTCGATAAAGTACGGATAAAACTTTTCCTTCATCCTGAACCGATGAATTGCAAGATTTATCTGCACCATGTCATTATTTCCTATAGAGTGTCCAAGCACAATGCTGTCTCCGACGAACCGCAGAAACTCAGGCAAAACCTCCTGGAGCTTTCGCTTGCCTACAAGCTCTTCCTTTGTGATGCCGGTAATCTGTGTCACATATTTATTGAGTCTTGTCCGCGGGCTCATCATCTCCTGAAAATCACTGGTTTCCCCTGTTTTCAGGTTAATTTTTACCGCTCCGATTTCTATGATGTCATCCTCTGAAAAGCCTGCGCCTTCCAGGTCAAAGGCAGTAATATAATCCGACGGAAGCTTTCCGCAGGATGGGGTTTCAAGACATATCTCCCTGTGGTTTACCTTCGCCAGGATACCCTTTCTAAACTCTGACCGCTGTCTCTTCCTCTTTTCACGGCGTGCTTTTTTCTCTAATTCAATTTCCTTGGCCTTCTGCTCCTCCGGAGTCAGTGCCGTCTGCTCTTCCATTTTATTCTTCCCTTATTTTAATTTTCGTTCAAGTATCATTCACACTGTCTTATATTTTATCATACAGGCCGCGAAAAGGCACTAATAAACGAAAAGGACACGGAAAACCCGTGTCCTTTGACATTTATGTTTCTTATTCAGTTACTGACAGCTTTAACAGACTAAGGATATTTTCCATTGTGCTGCGGAGATTTTCCGCGCTTTTCGGTGCTGCCTTTTCAAACGGCAGTGCCTGTCTGTTTATACTGAAGGCGGCATGAATACCTGCCTCAAGCATTTCTTCGCGGCTTACTTCAGGCTTCACAGCACCTGCAACGATAACCACCGGTACATCCGCTATTTTAGCGCGTGATGACACACCGCTGACGACCTTTCCCATAAAGGACTGAGAATCAAAGCTTCCTTCTCCCGAGAAAACTACACACGCGTCACGGAGCTTTTCATCGAAATGAACTGCCTCCAGTACAACATCAATTCCGCGTATCAGCTTTCCGCCGAAAAATGCCGCAGCACCTGCGCCCATACCTCCTGCCGCACCGGCGCCCGGAAGGTCTGCCACGTCCATGCCAAGGTCCTTTGATATTACATCAGAAAGATTTTTAAGTCCGTCATCAAGGAGCCTTATCATAGCTTCGTCAGCACCTTTTTGCGGGCCGAATACTGCCGCAGCCCCCTTCGGGCCGCAAAGCGGATTTTCGATGTCGCACATAATCGTTACACTGACATTCTCAAGAAGTTTTTTCGCTTCAGACATATCAATGCTTCGTATATCCTTCAATGTCGCGCCTACAGGAACAAACTCCTTGCCAGCAGCATCGAAGAAACGTACACCCATTGCCGCAGCAGCTCCGCAGGCTCCATCGTTGGTAGCACTTCCGCCAAGACCAAGGATAATATGCTTTGCTCCGTTTTCAACAGCCTTCCGCATGAGCTCTCCGACGCCATACGTGGTAGTTATGCCCACCTCACGGCGTTTGCCCGCCAAAGGAAGTCCTGCAGCCGCAGCCATCTCAATAACAGCCGTACCATTCGGCAGACATCCGTAAAAGGAAGCGACAGGCTCCATGAACGGTCCGTTAACCGTCATTTCAACGCGCTTTCCGCCCATGGCATAAAGGAATGCGTCTACTGTTCCTTCTCCGCCGTCTGCCACAGGGATAGATATAACCTCCGCCTCGGGAAGCTCACCCCTGACGGCAGCGGACATTATATCCGCTACCTGTATGGATGACAGCGTTCCCTTGAACGAATCAGGGATAACTATGACTTTCTTCATTCAAACACCTCTGTCAGCAGAAAATCAGGGACAGGATGTAGACAAAGACAACCGTAGTGATACCTTCAACAAATGTAACACCCGTCTGGCATTTATATGCAACATTTGTGGACATATCCGAGAACTGCGATACTACCCAGAAATAGGAATCGTTTGCATGGGATACGCACATGGAGCCTGCGCCGATAGCCATGATTACGAGCGCCTTGCCCATTTCACTCTCAAAACCAAGGCTCGGCATCAGCGGAGCAACCATAGCTGAGGTAACAATCATAGCAACCGTGGAAGCACCCATTGCAGTTTTCAAAAGTGCCGAAATAATGAACGGAAGGAATACGCCGATGGAAAGAGAAAGCAGCGCACTGGAAAGAGCTTCAGCCAACGGCAGAGTTTTAAGGATTGCACCGAAGGAACCGCCTGCACCCGTGATTACGAGAATAGATGCGGAGTTCAAAATACCCTGGCACATCCAGTCAAATTTATTCTTAGACTCCGAAACAGGAATCAGTGTCATAGCAAGGAAAATACCGATAAGAAGAGCGATGACCGGGTCACCTATGAAAGAAGCGAATGTTTTTACCGCGCCATTGCCGAAAGGATGGGACGGGAAATCCGCGATAGATTTGATTGCGATAAGGATAATCGGCAGAATGATAGGAGCAAAGCTGTGGACAACGCCCGGAAGACGTCCGTATTTTTCCATGAGCTCCTCAACCGTAAACTCCGGATTAGCCGGAATATCATAATTGCATGCTACCTTTTTCGCGTAGATAAGACCGGAAATCATTGCAGGAATAGATGTTACAAGACCGACGAGAATAACAAGGCCAAGGTCAGCGTTCAGCGTACCTGCCATTGCAATCGGACCCGGTGTCGGCGGAACAAGGCAGTGTGTTGCGTAAAGACCTGCGGAAAGAGCAGTACCCATGACAGCCAGAGAAACATTGGAACGGTCAGCCAGAGCACGTGCAATCGGGGAAAGAATAACAAAACCCGAATCGCAGAATACAGGGATACCCGTAACATAGCCCGTCAAACCCATCGTCAGCACGGAACGTGCCTTGCCGACAATGCCGAGAATCGTGTTGGCCATAACCAGGGCTGCGCCCGTCTTTTCAAGTATAGTACCGATGATAGTACCTGCGACGATAACGATACCAATGCTGGACAGAATACCGCCAAAGCCGCCCTTGACCGTGGAAATAACCTTATCCGCAGGCATACCGCAGACAAGACCTACGAAAATAGACACGAGCACCATTACAACAAACGGATGCTGCTTGAACTTGCTGATCGCAATGATCATGATAAGAACAGCTAAGAAGATAACGCCGCCCATAAATAAACCTGACATGAATAAAACTCCTCTCTTAAATAAAACGAAACAGGCCCAACTCCACATGAACCTCCTGTTTCTTACCCGAGATAATTAAAACTCGAGCAAATCCCCTGTCGAAAGAACACATCCTGATGCCGCATCCTGCTCCAGACGGCTTCGCACGGCTTCTCCTGAACAATGACAAAGCGCCATGCGTTTCAAACCCATCTCGTGAAGTGCCGCCAGCGTCTTATCAATACGCTCCGCGTCCGCTTCTTTAAGATGCGTGCCGCCAACCACACTGGTTACAGGCAGTTCCAGCCGCTCATGAACGGCCGTCACCATGTTCAGTATGCCGGGATGCGAGCAGCCTGTAATGACCGCCACGCCTTCACCTTCGCGCAGAACGAGACATATTTCATCCTGAAAATCGTCCCTGTGCTTATCCACACCGCACACGAAACGCTCAGGAATCGTCTCCATCTTTTCTTTCCTCGGGAATTTTCCCATCAGCCACGCGAAATCATCTAGCTTTACCATTTCGCCCACTTCACATGGCTTGATGCTCCATTCTTCGAGGTCGTCTGCGCTGAAGCCTGCGCCGAGGTACGTATACTTATTTCCCTCAGGCGCATAGGCAAACTTTTCCTGCCAGAAGCCCTCACCGATGTAGACCGACGACGGAGCTGAATACTGCCTTAGTGCAGGAAAACCGCCTGCGTGGTCGTAATGCGAATGGCTGATGACTGCAAACCCGACTTTCTTCAAATCTGCGCGCATAAAGGCCGCGTTGCGCCATGCAAGTCCACTCGCCCCGCAATCAAACACAAATGTTGACTGCGGCGTCTCCACATACAGCGACAATCCATGCTCCTTGCCGAGAGCGAGATGCTCGGAGCCGGTATCCTCCACCAGCACCTTCATGGAAACTGTCATACGATACCCCCCTCAACATAATTTTAAAAGGATTGTCTTTTATTATAGAAACTTGTTGTCCTTATGTCTATGTTACGCGTAACATATATACTTCATGTTTTTGTTATTCGTGCCATTACGTAATCTACCATTTTCGTATCTACTAGTAAATCACTTTCGTTTCGAAACATTTAATA
>JAILNL010000141.1 GCA_024691625.1 Schwartzia sp. (in: firmicutes) | reverse complement strand
CGTAACCGGCACATGGTTCAATAAAAATCTGAAGCTTCCCACCGATGAGGTGGTGACGACAGGTGTAGGCTCCATGCGTTCCTGGTGGCATGTAGAGGGCGCATGGCCTGATGATGAAAACGAAAAAAATGTTCTCGTGGGAGCGAAGCTGGCTGCCGCATTGGGTGTTTCGACAGGAGATGCTGTTACAGTACGCACAGCGGGCGGAACCTCTGAAACACTTTCTGTTACAGGGATAGTTTCAGGCGGAGGAACTGAGGAAGACCGCATTATTGCGCCTCTTGCTCTGGTGCAGAAGCTTGACGGACTTTCGGGCAAGGTTGAGTCTGTGGAGGTAAGCGCCATAACCACTCCTGAAAATGAGCTGGCGAGGAAGGCAGCGGCAAATCCAAAGGCTCTTTCCCAGCACGAATATGATATATGGTACTGTACCGCATATGTAGGCTCTATCGCTTATCAGATTGAGGAAGTAATACATGACTCGGTGGCGCATCCCGTGCGGCAGATTGCGGAATCCGAAGGAAAAATTCTCGATAAGACAGAGCATCTTATGCTCCTGATTACCGTTTTGAGTCTTCTTTCCTCAGCGCTTGGCGTATCGAATCTCGTCAGTGCAAATGTCATGGAGCGGAGCCGTGAGCTGGGGCTTTTGAAGGCTCTTGGGGCTTCGAATCTTACGGTTGTGCTTTCGGTGCTGGCGGAAATTTTCGCGGCAGGACTGCTGGGCGGAGTTTTCGGATATTTTGTTGGAATAGGCTTCGCGCAGATTATCGGAGAAACTGTTTTCGGCTCGGGCATCGCGGTAAACGCCTTCGTTATTCCGATTGTGGCTGTGCTTATGTCGGCGGTGCTTTTGGTGGGCAGTGTTCCTGCAGTGCGCTTCCTGTTGTCGCTGCAGCCGGCGGAAGTTCTTCATGGCAGGTGATTTAGTATGTGGTCAAAATATAAGATGTTCCTAACGATGGTTTTTTATTCCATGCTGAGGAGAAAGACAAGGCTCTTTATCACCCTTTTGGCAGTGGCGGTAGGCGCCACGATTATCTCCGGCATGGTGACCGTCTATCGGGAAGTACCCGCGCAGATGAGCCGCGCGTTCCGTGCCTACGGAGCAAATCTTCTGGTGCTGCCCTCTGGCGAAAGAACAGAGGTATCAGATGAACGGCTGAAGGAAATACGTGAGTCGCTTTCGGAATATGAGATTGTAGGTATTGCGCCGTTTCTCTACGACACAATGGCGGTGAACAAGCAGCCGGTCATTGTGGGGGGAACGGATTTTGAGGAGCTGCAGAAGGTCAGCCCTTATTGGCAGCTTGAGGGTGAATACCCGCGGGCGGGAGAAAAGGAAGTGCTTCTTGGAGCGGAGTTTGCACAGAAGCTCGGGGCAAAAAAAGGCTCAAGCGTTACCATGAGCGCGGGAGAAGGAAAAGCCGTTCAGAATTATACAGTGTCAGGGATTGTCCGTACAGGAGGCAAGGAGGAACAGCTTGCTTATGTTCCGCTGGCACAGCTTCAGCGCATGACAGGACGTAAAGGTGCTGTTTCACTCGCACAGGTCAGCGTTGTGGCTGACGGTGACAGACTGGAGGAGGCTGTGGCTAAGGTTGCGGCAGGTACCCGTGACGTCACACCTCAGCTTGTAAAGCAGATTGCCCATTCTGAGGGAACTGTTCTCGGAAAGCTGCAGGCCCTCGTTCTTCTCGTCACAATCGTTGTTTTGGTGCTGACGCTCATTTGTGTTACTACGACAATGATGGCGGTAGTAACGGAACGCCGCAAGGAAATAGGTCTTAAAAAGGCCCTTGGCGCGGACAATCGCGATGTGGTTCTTGAATTTCTCGGAAACGGCTGCCTTTTGGGAGCTTTTGGCGGCGTGGCAGGCACGGGGCTGGGTTACCTTTTTGCGCAGAGCGTGAGCCTTCACGTTTTCGGCCGCGGTATAGAGTTTTCCCCGATGATTGCAGCTTTTTCACTGGTGCTGTCCATCGTTATTACAGGACTTGCCAGCCTTGTTCCTGTGAGGATTGCTACGAGCGTAGACCCGGCGATTGTGCTCCGCGGCGAATGAATTGGGAGGATTTTTTATGAGCTTGCTTGAATTAAAGGACGTTTCGATGGAATACAACGGAAAGGTGAAAGCCCTGGAGCATATCAATCTTTCCGTGGAACAGGGAGACTGGGTTGCCATTATGGGGCCGTCAGGCTCCGGCAAGACTACGCTTATGAACATTATCGGCTGTATGGACACGGCGACAGGCGGCAGCGTGGTTCTTGACGGTGTGGATATCACAAATGCAAGCCGTCCCGAGCTTATGCGTATCCGCCGTGATAAAATCGGCATGGTGTTCCAGCAGTTTCATCTGATTCCGTATCTGACGGCGGTAGAAAATGTCATGGTTGCACAGTATTATCACAGCATGCCGGACAGGGAGGAAGCCATAGCGGCGCTCGCGCGTGTGGGTGTCGCGGAGCGCGCGGACCATCTTCCGAGTCAGCTTTCGGGCGGAGAGCAGCAGCGCGTCTGTATAGCAAGAGCGCTTATCAATTATCCCGTATTGATTCTCGCTGATGAGCCTACAGGCAATCTTGACGAAGCCAATCAGAATCTTGTCATGCAGATTTTCCGTGAGCTGCATGACGAGGGGCATACAATCCTCACGGTTACCCATTCGCCGGAGGTCGGCGCTGCAGCCGAGCGCTGCGTCGTAATAGAGCATGGACACATGAAGGCACAGTAATTTATGGGGGCGGTAGTATGAAGAAACTATTGGCGGCTGCTGTCGCTGCTACGACAATAGTCGCAGTGCTTTCGGGCTGCGGCGGAGACACGACGGCTCCAAAGCAGGAGCAGAAGCAGGCGGTGAATGCTGCTGATGACCTTTCCACAGCGAAGGACGGCACTTATTCGGCGGTTAGCCGCAAGGACGAAATGGGGAGCGGACGTATTACAATCGTCATCAAGGATCATAAAATCAAAGCGGCTCAGTTTGACGGGCTGAAGCCTGACGGCGTTGTAAAGGATAAAACCTATGGAATGAGCGACGGTGAGATAAAAAACGAAAGCAAGTATAAACAGGCGCAGCTGGCGGTGAAGGCGCACAAGGACTTCGGAGATCAGCTGGTGGAGCGACAGAAGCTGTCCGAGGTTGATGCCATAGCAGGAGCAACGGTATCCTATAACCAGTTTGTTGAGGCTGCGCAAAACGCAATTGAAAAAGCCAAAAATTAAAATCGCTCCTCCTTATGTCGGCATCGGTGTTTTTTCTCCACCGGTGCCGCTTTTCTTTTGAGCGGACATATACGGGGCTTTGCAGCTTGCATCGCAACGGAGAATGGGACGGTCATGGGGGGAGTTTTCTTTCTGCAAATGGGGAAGTACATATTCAATTTTTGCACAGAATTTATTTCAGATGTGGTAAAATAAAAAGAGTGTTTTGTGTTTTTATTGATCAGTTTGGAAGGGTTCAGCGGTATGATCCATATTGATTCTGCGGACAAAAGAAAAATTGTAGGCTCAGGCACATGGTATGCGAAAATCGATAAGGACGGCAATACCACGGAAATCCATTTTTCCGATGCCATACGCCGTATGCTTGGTTATAAGACACATGAGGAATTTCCCGATACGGGAGAGGGCTATGTCGCTCATATTCATCCTGATGACAGGGAAATGGTTATTCTCGCGGCAGAGGAAGTGTCCAAAGGAATATCGGACGGGTTCGACGTCGAATACCGTCTGCTGATGAAATCGGGCGGATATCTTCCTATCAATGCCACGGGGGATATTCTCAATATTCCCGACGGAAAGCTTCTGCACGGCGCGGTAATTGATTTGTCCGACCGTTTTCAGAACCGCAAGGAGCATAAATTTGAAGAGGTGCTGCAGCTGAAGCAGCGCCTTATTGACGCGCTTTCAACCCAGTACGACGTGCTTCTTTATATCAATCCTGTTGAACACAGAATTTCCCTGATTGAAAATAATGTCACCACTGCAGGACGCGACAGACTGACGAGAATTTTTGACGGGCGTCTCTATGAGGAAAGCGTAAAAGAATACATCGACTTCTTCGTGGCCCCAGAGGATCGTGAAAGAATACGTATTGAAACCTCGCTGGATTATCTTCTTTCGCATATCGAGGAAGGAAAAAATTTCCAGCTCAAGTTCACGCTGATAAAGACTGCAGGGACACGCCATTATCTTATGCTTACATACGCGCATCTGAAGGATGCCGAGGGAAATGTTCATTTTGCATGCGGATTCCAGACCATTGATGCGGTAATGCGCGAGGAGCAGCGTAAACAGGCTGAGTTGAACGCGGCCCGTGAGGCTGCCGATGAGGCAAACAAGGCAAAGTCCAGGTTCCTCTTTAATATGTCCCATGATATCCGTACGCCGATGAATGCCATCATCGGTTTTACGAATCTTCTTCAGGAGCACTTGGACGACAGGGAAACGGTGCTCGATTACATCAAAAAGATACAGTCGTCAAATGAGTTCATGCTTTCCCTTATAAATAATGTGCTTGAGATGGCGCGCATTGAAAGCGGAGAGGTTACGCTGGACGAGACGCCGACAGACTCGGTGGCGGTCATTCAGGAAATCTGCGCCGTGTTTGAGAGCCAGATGGAGGAAAAAGGACTTGAGTTCAAGCATTCATTTGATATAAAGCACCCGTTTATATGGATGGATGCCACAAAGATGCGCGAGGTAGTGCTTAATCTTATCAGCAACGCGTACAAATATACCCTTAAGGGCGGAAGCGTTATGCTCAGCGTCCGTGAGCTTGATTTCAAGGTTGGCGGAATGCCTGTTTATGAGATGAAGGTTTCTGATACGGGAATCGGCATTCCGAAGGAATTCCTGCCGCACCTTTTTGATGCTTTTTCACGGGAAAAGACAACGACTCAGAGCGGAATACTGGGGACGGGGCTTGGACTGCATATTGTTCATGAGCTTGTGAAGCTTATGAGGGGAACTATCGATGTTTCCAGCGAGATGGGAAAAGGGACGACATTTATTACCCGTATACCTCACCGTATTGCGGAGACACCGAAGGTAACAAAGCAGAAGAGGAAAAAAGAGGCTGTGAATACGGATATTTTCCGTGGAAAACGTATTCTTTTGGCGGAAGATAACGAAATCAACGCTGAGATAGCCATAACGATTCTTGAGGATAAGGGCTTTAAGGTAGAGCTTGCTGAGGACGGCGTTATCTGCATAAATATGCTGAACAAGGCAGAGCCGGGATATTACGACCTTATTTTGATGGATATTCAGATGCCCAATATGGACGGATACCAGGCGACACAGGAGATACGCGCCCTGTCAGACCCGGTCAAATCCACTATACCAATAGTGGCAATGACGGCGAACGCTTTTAAGGAAGATATCGAGCAGGCTCTTTCCGTTGGAATGGATGCGCATATTGCAAAGCCGGTTGATGTGAAGGTTATGATGGATACGCTTGCAGAGGTCTTGCAGCAGAAGCAGAGTTGACGGAAAGGCGGAGGAAAGATGTCTGTGCTCAAATGGAGGAACAAAAAAGAAGAGCATGCGGACTTGTCGGTCGATGACCTGAAAAAGCAGCTTGCTTCTGCAACAACAGAGATGAATGAACTCATTGAGGCGCTCAATAATGTATTGTGGCTCCGCAACGACTGGAAGCGGTTCCTTTTCTACAACATTCTGACGGGAATCCTGCGCGGTCTCGGAATGGCCGTGGGCTCGACAGTGATTTTTGCCATTGTCCTCATTCTGCTCAGCCGCGTGATAGATATGAATCTGCCCCTTATAAGCGACTGGCTTTCTGTGTTTATTGATATGGTCGAGAAGAAGCGGGGAATTATGCAATGATATGAACAACGGCGGTGCTGCATGCATTGCCGTTGTTTTTGTATGTGCATTTTGCAGAACCTGTGCTTATTGAGAAAGAAAGGCTTTCGTGCTAGTATTAACATAAACAGATGCATGGAAAAGGCGGTGACGGCTGTATGAGTCTTGAAAAAGAATTTAAGATGATTTTGCAGGAGCTTTCCTCCGAGGAAAATGCCTATGCGAAAATTGCCTTTGTTGGACAGCCCGGAGCCGGAAAGTCCAGCATTATCAACGCACTGCTGGGGCATAAGGCTGCCGCGACGGGACAGGGCACGGATATTACGAGAGAGGCGGCCGAGTACAGCTATTCCTTCCACCGTCTTGTCGACCTGCCGGGCTACGGCACGGACATGTTCCGTTTTCAGGACTGGAAGGAGCAGTTCAGGCCCGAACAGTATGATGTTTTTGTGTTCGTGTTCAGCGGAAAGCTGACAGGCGACGACGCGCGCATGCTGGAGGATTTGAAGGGATACGCGGAGAATCTTGACCGTCCGCGACCCGTGTTTTTGGTGCGCAATCACGGTGAGGAGCTTGAAGATGAAGATCTTGACCGTGTGCGTGAGGACGTATATGCGCATCTCAATATGACGGAGAAGGACGCTCCGCTGTATTTTGTGGACTGCCGTTATAAGACAGGGCTGACGGCTCTTTCGGAGGCCTTCCGTGTTATGGACTACAGAAGCCTTTGGCATGACCGTGTGGAGAGCCATTTCTACAAAAAGTGCTACGATAAGCTTGAAATATGCCGAAAACGGGTACGTCAGGCAATTGACGGGCATAAGGTGGCTGCAGGCCTGAACGGAGCAAATCCGATTCCCGGGCTGGATATCGGAGTGGACATGGCGGTATATATGGATATGTTCAGCGATATCCGAAAGGCCTACCATATCGAGGATAAGGATTTGTCACGGTATTCTGTTATGCCGATAGTGCGGCAGATACTTAATCTCGCCACGAAGAACGGGCTCATGCTGCTTTTGAAAAACAGCGCGGGCAAGGTGTTTGTGCAGAAAATATCCAAATATGTCCCGCTTATCGGGACCGCGGTGGCAGCGGGAATAGGCTACAGACTCTGCGAGTACGCGGGGGCGGAGTATGTGAACGACTGCGAGGAGGCGGCCGAAAAAATAATGGACGCACTCATGCGGGAGCAGGTAAAGGAATGGGAAAAGGATACACGGCTTTTGCTGATGTGAGGAGGATACAGATATGGCGCTGACAGAGGAGATTTTGAACAACCTGAATCAGGCAAAAAAGGGTATAGATGAGGAAATGCGCATCGCCCTTATCGGGCAGCCGGGAGCCGGCAAATCCAGTCTTATCAACCGCATAATGGGAAAGAAGATTTTCGAGACGGGAGTCCATACGGATACTACGGTGGAGGCCGACGAGGCAAAGCTGGACAAGCTCTATATAGTCGATCTTCCGGGCTACGGCACGTCACGGTTTCCGTTTGATGAATGGGTAGAAAAATTCCAGCCGCAGAATTACGACCTGTATATTTTCGTGTTTGCCGGAAAGCTGCACGATTCGGATACAAGAATGTTCCAGAGCCTTAAAATCTGGGCGGATAAACACGCCGGGCACCGTCAGCCGCTCTTTATCGTGCGCAACTTTGTGGATTCACTGTGGGACGAGGAAAAAACTCTTGATGAGCTTAAAGCGGAGGTAGTAGCTGACGTCTGCGGCAAGATGGGAGAGACAGTGCCTGTTTACTTTACCTCCTGCGCCCGTAATCCCGAGGGCATAGACGAGCTCAAGGAAGCCATAAAGAACGCGGACATACCGGGGGCGAAAAAATCCAAGTTCCTGCGGAACTTCCGCGCAACTACGCTTAAAGACCTTGAGGATAAGCGGAGAGACGCTCTTGTTAATGTGAAAAACTATGCCATTGCAGGGGCGCTGAACGGACTGAACCCTGTGCCGGGACTGGATATCAGCGTTGATGTGGGCGTAATGTGGAAGATGCTTTCGGACGTACGCGAATCCTTCGGCATAGACAGTGAAACGGAATCTAAGCTGCAGAAATATAAAATCATAGTGCCTGCGGCACGCAATGTTTTCGCGCTGATGGCGAAGGAGAGCGTAAAAAATTTCCTTGAGAAGGAAGCGGTAAACTTCCTGGGAAAAAATTTCTCCAAGTACGTTCCCTTTGTTGGACAGGCAACTGCGGCATGTGTGGGCTACGCCATGACCGTAGAGCTTGGAAAAAGATACGTGGAGGACTGCTATCAGCTTGCGCTTCGCATAATGGAAAAAATACTGGAGAATGAAAGATAAGTTTACCTGATTGGGGAAACGGTGGTGAAACGATGTTTCATGATTTCGGACGTACTATTATGGTGCTGGGCGGGGCGCTTTTTCTTATCGGCGCGCTCGTTCATTTTGGCGGAAAAATCCTGCCGCTGGGAAATCTTCCGGGAGATTTTCACTGGCAGAGCGGGAATACGTCCTTTTCTTTTCCGCTGGCAACAAGTGTTATATTGAGTATTGTACTTACAATTCTTGTTAATTTGCTGTTTCGCTGAAGCCTTCGGTGGGGGTAGGGCGCCTTGCGTATATGGGAGAACGTAAAGTCACATAAGAAAGCGTATAAATACTCGCTGGGCACGGTTGTTATCGTTCTGCTGGCGGTTTTGGGTATTTTGCAGATGCTCAGCCGTGGCGCGGCATATATTTTCAATGCGGAAATGGAAAAGCAGACTCTGCTGCGGGGCACAATCCGTGTCGAGACTATTACGGCACATATCAACGGACACGTGTACTTTGAAAATCTCGAATGGCTCGACCCTACGGGAGAGACTATTATGCTTGTTCCGAGCGGGGATTTTCATGTAAGGGTATGGGACGTTTTCACGAAGAACATCAAATCTACGACGTTGCAGGAGCTGACACTTAATAATGCCGTATTCTGCGTAAAGCTTGACGAGAATATGAAGGTCGACTTTCTGAAGCAGTCGGAGGCTCTTGAGGAGCTTGGTGAACAGAAAAAGCTCGAAGAAGGCTGGGAGCAGAAGGTTAAAACCTACACTCCGGAAGAGCGCAAGCGGCGGGGAGAATTAGAGCGGCGGGAAAGCAGAAGCAGGCTGGAAAAGCAGCTCAGAAACTTTGAATCCAGCGGTACTCATCTGAAGCTGAAGCTGGACTTCAACAAATGCAAAATGGAGCTTTTCGCCAAGGGGCAGCATTATTTGCTGAGTAATGTTGATATTAAAATGGATATTGATACCAACAAGATTGTGGATATAGATTTTTCCACAGGAACCTTCGGCGGCACAATGGTAGGCTCAGGCATGGCCATTGACGGTTACGTTGACTTCACGGAAAAGCCCGTGCCGCTGTGTGACATGAGTGTGCGGTTCAATGAGGTAAAGCCCTCATCTCTGGGCTTCGGCATGAATGTAAACGACCGCATTACGCTGAATACTCATTTCGACGGCCCGATAAGCGATCCTGACAGCTCAGGAACTGTGCATATGAAGGAGCTTCATATCCCGGGCTTTGATTTTTACGATATAAACGGGATAATCCATCTGGAAGAAGGAAAGCTCTTATTTGACAGAGTAGAAGCAACTGTATTCGGGGGAAAGCTGGTTGCGGACGGCGAATACGATTTTGATACGCGGACATACCTGATACGTGGGCACGGGTCGGAGCTGAAAGCTTCGGAGGGCCTGAAAAAATCGGGTTTGAATTGTCTTGTGGAGCTTGATATTGTGGTTGAGGGAGATTCCAATCCGAGGAAAACCGTGGTCAAAGGCGAGTTTGTTTCGGGAAAAGGAACATACAAATGGATTCCCTTCAAACGGCTGAGCGGAGTATTCCGAAGCGAATACAAGGACCTGCATTTCTGGAATGCAAGAATTGAGTTCTATGGGCTGACGGTACAGACACCAAAGCTAAGGGTAAAGAAAGGACATCTCACCATGGATCCCATAGATATGTATGATATGGAGGGAACGTATAAGCTCACCATACATCCGAGGATAAGAGAATAATAAATAAAAAGACGGAGATGCATTAGCGTCTCCGTCTTTTAGGGGGAAAGAGGGGTGTGTATGTCATACAGCCGGGCAGGTGATGTTCATGGCACCTGCCGGCATGCGGACAAGCTTGTTTATTGCAATGCTGTCAATGACTGCCTGCTTGATTTCCTTTGCGGTGGCCGTGGTACTGCGGCGTATTTCGTAGAAGATATGTGAACGCTCCTTAATGTCGAAGGACTGGGGCGTGTGAAGCTGCAGCTCAGCCTTCATACCGTCAGGTGTTTCAAGCTTTACGTTGATGCCCTGGTAGAATTTTCCGCCCCACGCGTTGCGGAATTTCAGGATGCGCACGCCCTGCTTCTGAAGGGATGTGAGCACGTCGCGGACCATGCTTCCGTAATGCTTTTCGTCACTGACCACTGTATATCTGAGAGCATCAGAGATGCCGTCGGCGGCCTCTTTAAGAGAGACATTGTCCTCTTCGGCATCATCGGTTATCTTGTGGGCAAGACTGCGGCGCGATTTCAGACGGTTGTCGAGACCGCAGAGGCTGTAGACACCTCCTGCGGCTTTACGGAGAGCCCCGGTGAGGAACGGCTCTGCCTTGGCGGCGCGCAGAAGAAGCAGCACCGCGAGAAACGCTGCCGCGCTTTCACGCAGGAATATTGGCTGCATGGTTCTCTTGTCGGTTTCTACCGAGTAGGCCGATGCCAGCAGGAGATTTTCCTCTGCATCTGAATATATGCGCGGGGGCTGGAATGGCAGGCATACAGCCGCGGTGAAAAGAACTGCAGCGGTCATCAGCCGTATGCTCATGCTCATCATGCCTTTCAATGGGGCTTCCGAAAAATGCGGAAGCGTATGTTTCAATTCGTTGATTTTTTCAGGAATGTTCAAGAAAATCGCCTCCATCAAAAATGATTGTGTTTATCAACTATTTGTATTCTACATGTTAATTCTCAATTTTATCTGAAAAGAATTTTCAATTGTTTCTAAGAAGAAACATTATTGATTTTTATAGATGAAGTGTGCTACAATAAATACAAATAATATAAAAGAGAGGATGAAGCCCCTTGTTCTTCGATAACTATGATACACCTGTTTTTCGTCCGCCAAGTGAGGCACGCAGTTTCATCCTGCGTGTGACACGAGGCTGTGCACACAATAAATGCAAATACTGCAATATGTATGAAGGAGTTCAGTTCCAGGTTCTTACCGAGGAAGAGGTTGACCGGCAGATCGAGATGGCAGCAAAATTCAACGCGCGTGGTGTACGCCGCGTGTTCCTCGCAGACGGAGACGCACTTGTTCTTTCGACTGACCGTTTGCTGGCAATACTTAAAAAGCTCCGTGATACATTCCCGAATTTCGAGCGCTGCGCATCTTATGCCGCACCGAAGGACGTTCTCCGTAAATCTGTAGAGGAGCTCCGCCAACTGCGTGAAGCGGGACTTGAACTTCTCTATTATGGAATGGAGAGCGGAGATTCCGAAACGCTCAAGGCTGTTAACAAAGGCGTTGACGGAGAGGAGTCCATCGAGGTCGGCAAGCGCGTAAAAGCGGCCGGAATGAAGCTTTCCATGATGATTATTCTCGGCCTTGCGGGCCGTGAAGGTTCCAAGCGTCATGCTCTCGCGACGGCTAAGGCAATCTCCGAGATTAAACCGACCATGCTCGGAGCTATCTGCCTGATGCTTTACCGCGGAAGCGAGCTTAAAGACCAGTTCGAGCGCGGCGAGTTCAACCCGCTGCCTCCGGCAGGTCTCATGGAAGAGCTGCGCATGATTATCGAAAATGTTGAGCTTCCTGAAACGGATGAATGCATTTTCCGAAGCAACCATATTTCAAACTATGTTCCTCTTGCGGCAACACTGCCTCAGGACAAGGCGCAGCTTCTTGAGGATATTGATGACAGCATCGTTGAACTGAAAAAACTCAAGGACTGGGACGTATATAACCACGATAAAATAGGACTTGCCTGATAGGAGCGTTTGCGACCGGCGGGCTTAGTCTAATTTATCCAGGGCTTTACGGGCAAATACGGTACATACTGATATATAGCCATACACTGACTGCCAAAGCATCCATACTGCTTTGGCGGTCTTTTATTTTTGCGCAAAAAAATACCTGCCGGTCGAATGACCGGCAGGATTGTAGGAGAATGTTACGCGCCGATATCAAGAGTCGATGCTTTAGGCGCGCTTTTTGCTGCCTGATAAGCCTGTTTTGCATGGTTCATGATAGTGGCGTTTACCTTCTGGAATGCGCTGGAGCCCAGTTTTGTTTCATTGCCGAAGTTGGAAACCTTCGTGAAGGAACGGGCCTTCGTCATACCGGAGCGGACATTTTCTGCTCCCATGGCATCCAGCTTCTTGAGATTCTGCTGGAACTTGCTGGAGCCGAGCTTCGTTTCGGTACCGAAATTAGATACTTCAGTGTAGGAACGGGCACGCTGCATATACATGGACGTTTTCTGTTCGCCCAGCGTATTTGTTGTTTCCAGTCCGCGCTGGAATCTGCTCGTACCTAATCTGCTTGGGTCGGCGAAATTCTTTGCTGCCTTCATTGCTTCGGACGTCTTCTGATCGCCCAAAGAAATAGTTGTGTCGAGACCGCGCTGGAATTTGCTTGTGCCGATACGTTCGGGTGAAGCAATATCCTTTGCCGTCTTCATAGCCTCCGACGTTTTCTGCTCGCCGAGGCTGTTTGTCACTTTGAGTCCCTGACGGAACTTACTCGAACCAATCTTGGTTTCTGTACCAAAATTGGATACACGCGAATAAGAAGCAGCGCGATCTGAATACATCGCGGTTTTTTCCTGTCCGAGCTTATCAATTTGACGATTGATTTGTTGGAACCGGCTGGTGCCGAAGTTGGCAGCGCCGGAGATTCCTGAGATACCCATGATGAAAACCTCCTTTTTTCGGGCTGCGCAATCCTTTGCGGGTCTTGCATGTATACCGTGTTTCGTAAAAATCCAATAGATTTTTCTACACTAAGTATACATCATTATTATTTGGTTTTCAATGAGTTTTTGAAAGTTTTATAAGACTATCGGCCAACATGTTTTTTGTGGCATAAATTGTGTGAATTTGCCGAAATATTAACAATATGTAGTGTTATAAGATGAATTTCAAACAAAAATCATGTAGGAAAATATCCCTATGAATTCGCAGCCGTTTCGAAACCCTTGATTTTTAGGGGAAAATTAAATATAAAAATTTTTGAAAAAATTTTGCTATAACATATTGACATAGTGTGGACGAAAGATTATTCTACACGCATAGATTCGAAGTGAGCTGCAGACACTTCAGTCGAATAAATATTGTGTGTATGAAACGACAATGACGTCGGCCGCGGGGTTTCCGCGCGCCGGCGTTTTCTGTTTTTCGGGAAGCTGCAAGGGTGCAGCCGATACACAGAGGAGATGAGCAATCATGAATGGAGTATATAGTTCGGCAGATACTATATGGGTACTGCTGGGTGCTGCATTGGTGTTCTTCATGCAGCCGGGATTTGCAATGGTTGAGACGGGACTTACCCGTGCGAAAAACGCAGGAAACATTGTCATGAAAAATTTCCTGGATTTTTCTCTTGGAACGATTGTCTTTTGGGTTTTTGGTTTTGGACTTATGTTTGGAACGGATATCGGCGGTATTATCGGCATGCCGGACCTGTTTATTTCAACCTGGGACGTTGAGAAGGGTACGGGCTATCCTTCAATGGCATATGTTATTTTCCAGACTGTTTTCTGTGCTACGGCAGCCACGATTGTATCGGGTGCTATGGCAGAACGTACTAAATTCTCGACATACTGCGTTTACAGCATTCTTATCAGTCTTTTGATTTATCCTGTTTCCGGTCACTGGATTTGGGGCGGCGGCTGGCTTGCAAATCTCGGGTTCCATGATTTCGCAGGCTCCACTGCGGTACACATGGTCGGCGGTATCTGCGCTCTCGTAGGTGCAAAAATGATTGGACCGCGAATCGGCAAGTACAACGAGGACGGCACGGTAAACGCTATTCCGGGCCACAGCCTGACGCTTGCTGCTCTCGGTGTTTTCATCCTCTGGTTTGCATGGTTCGGATTCAACGGATGCTCCACGGTATCCATGACAGGTGATGAAACCCTTATTTCCGCAGCAACGATTTTTGTTACGACGAATATGGCTGCTTCCGCGGCTACAGCTACTGTAATGGCTATTACATGGATTCGTTACGGCAAGCCTGATGTTTCCATGACGCTGAACGGTGCTCTTGCAGGTCTTGTTGCAATCACGGCAGGCTGCGACCTCGTAAGCGTTCCCGGTGCATGTATTATCGGTGTTTTGGCCGGTACCGTTGTAATCTTCGCTGTTGAATTTATCGACCAGAAGCTGAAAATCGACGATCCTGTCGGCGCTGTTTCCGTTCACGGTGTATGCGGCGCTCTCGGTACTATTCTTACAGGTTTGTTTGCGGTAAAGGACGGATTCTTCTACACGGGCAATCCGCAGTTCCTCCTCATTCAGACGCTTGGTGTTGTCAGTGTTATCGCGTATGTCGGTATCGCAATCACGGTTGTATTCGGTATTCTGAAAGCTACTATGGGCCTTCGTGTTACACCGAAGGAAGAAATCGCAGGTCTTGATTTCGAGGAACACGGTCTTGCTTCTGCTTATGCGGACTTCATGCCTGTTCCTGAGCTGCCGGGTTCCACATCGGCTCCTGCTCCGGTCGGCGCGCCTGTTGCCCCGGCTGTAGAGACTGCTGTGGCTGCGCCGTCTGCCGGAATAGCGAAGGCCGCGCTGCCTGAAGGCGCTCATCCGATATCCTGTGTTTCGATAATAACCTCCCGCGAGCGTTTTGAAAATCTCAAGACTGCTCTTGAGGCAATCGGCATTACGGGCATGACGGTTACACAGGTGCTGGGCTATGGCATACAGAAAGGCCATACGGAGCTTTATCGTGGTGCTGAGGTTGCTTCCAGACTTCTGCCCAAGCTCCAGATTGATATTGTTGTATCCGCGATTCCGCCTGAAAAAATCATCGCGGTTGCTAAAAAGGTTCTTTACACAGGTCACTACGGCGACGGCAAGATCTTCATTTCCTCGGTGGACAACGTCGTAAAAATCCGTACGGGCGAGGAAGGCTTTGACGCTCTGCAGGACAAGCCTATCCAGGCATGATGATGGGTTCTCTCTTTGCGAATCCATAAAGGGTTCGCAAAAATCTCTCTATATTCTATATCCGCAAAAAGCGCTCCGAAAGGGGTGCTTTTTGCTGTCTTTTAAGAGGATTTTCAGACTTTACGGCGAATATGTTATTGTTGTATATTTATTGAAAGAAATTTTGAAGCAGACTGTGGGGTGAGGGCGACGACGACAAAGGAGCTGCCCAAGGAAACGTATAAAATTATAGCGGCATGTCTGGCTGCGGCAATCCTGATTATGTTTTTTATGCTCGTATCAGGTTCCTTCGGAGATGACAGCGGAACGACAACCATGACCTCGGTGACGGTTTTGGCTGTTATAGCAGGAATGGCATATCTTGCGAGATTTTACTGGTTTTATGAAGAGCCTGAGCCAGGAGTCCGTGTTGCGCCGGAGCTTCCAAAGAGACCTGAGCCGTCCTTTGATCTTTCCCTGATTGAATATGACCGCAGTATGCTGTATGAGTCCGTGGATACACTACTGACACTGGCAGAGCAGCAGTCGGACGCTGATAAGATTCTGTCATACGCTTATTACAAGGCGGCATTGGACAGGGCAGGAGACAAAAACGACAGATGGAATGTCCTTTTTCAGCTCGCCAGCGCTCTTGACCGCGACAATGCAGTGGAGGCTATGCATTATGCTCATTCCTCCCTCGGCTATGCTCAGACTCCGCAGCAGGTAGGAAGCAGCTTCGGGCTTATCGGCCTCATGCACTGGAAGAAAGGCGAGTATGAGGAAGCGTATGACTGCGCGGTAAAGGAAGCGGAGCAGTTTGAAGAGCTTAACCCCGATATACGATTCTACGAAAAACAGTTCAGCGCCGTGGCAAAGGCGGGCGACTGCCAGTGGGCAATATATCAGTCCGAGCCGCCTATGTCGCCCATGCGTCAGGAGGCATGGCAGCTTGCGCGTATCACATTTGATAGGGCGCTGTCGCTGGCGAATAACCGCAATCTCTGGGACGTACACCTTCACTATGGCACTACCTGCAACTATCTGGCGAGACTCTGTGAATTCCTTGCCTATTACATGCGCAAGCAGGAAAGCGAGTCACAGGCTCTTGAATGGGAACGCCGTTCGAGAAAATATAAAAAGCAGTCGCATATCAGCGAAGCATCATTGGAGAGTGCGCTTGTTGAGCGTGAATATTAAAAATCCGCGGCATTTGCCGCGGATTTTTCTGCTTTTTTATTGCTTTTTATCAGCCTTGACTGCGGTTTCACTGTCGCGTATTGCAGCAATAGCTTTTGAGGTTAAATTTCCTATTTCCCAGTGGAGCTGCTGCGTACCGTTTCTGATGAGCTGACGGTTTATTTCAGGCCTGAAGGACTTGTCCAAAAAGCGCTTTTGAATCGCGGAGACCTTGAGATTCTTCGGGGAGGTATTCTGCGCGCGCATGGTTTCGGTGATGAGCAGAACAAGCGCCGCCGCGGTAGGGAGAAGGCAGGCGAGCTCCTGGGATACCGTTGGCGATGCGGGCATGGCAGGCAGTTCTTTTAATGAAAGAAGATGAAGAAAGCCTTCATTTGCTCCTGCGGCTATGACTGCCTCCGGGGACAGAATACCTTCTGCTTCCGCATGATAGAGAAGCCCTGCTGCCGCCCAACCGTCTGCAAGCTCATCGTGCCCGCGCATGCCTGCAAAGGCACGCATAACGTAGGAGAGGTGCAGCGCACGTATTTTCAGCTCCTCTGAGGGAGCTGAGTCATGAAATATTTTCAAAGCATCTGTATATGAAGGGAATGTAGCAAGCAAAGCAATACTCCTTTCCTCTGTGCGGTCATGATAAACAGCATAATCTTATACGCAAAGTATGTTTTCTGAATGAGTATATCATAATTCGGCAGGCAATAAGTGGATTTGCCTAACATCTTTAGAAATTCGACAAAAAACTTAAAAATCCTTTTATCGTGAGGAAACTGTACGGACATAGGAAGAAAAAATCATATGCAGGAAAAATGACCTATATAAAAATATGAAAAATGAATTTTTGCGAGAAAAATATCGGGACTTTATGGGAAAAAGGTGGTATTGAAAATGTCGCAAAATTATAACTATAATAAGCTTAGGTATAGCTATACACGTGTGTGTGTTTTATTCTCTGAGTCCGAATGATTAGATATCGGGTAAGAGCGGTATAGCGGAATATTGGGTTCATGTAAGAGGGGGTAAAAGGAATGAACAATGTAAAGGTGGCGTACAAAATCCTGCTGCTGGTTCTGATTGCTTTCCTTGGAATGGCAATCATCGGATTCCGCGGCTGGTCGTCACTCTCCAAGGCCGGAGACGGAATGGAAGTTATGTATTCCCAAAAGCTGCAAGCCATTCGAATTCTGGGCGATGAGATTGACGCAATGCGAGTCATTCAGGTAAGAACGTACCAGGCAATCGCTGATCCTCCGCGTGCTACAGAGGTTATCTCAGGCGCGAAAAAGCAGATTGCAAAATATGAGAAAGACTGGGCAGAGTACGAAGCTATCGCTAACAAGCTTCCGGAAATGCATCCTGGCGACCCTGCCGATGTGCCGGAAATCGTCGAAGAAATCAAGAAGCTGATTGGCAAGAAGCCCATCTTTGGCATCTGCCTGGGCCATCAGCTGATTGCCCGCGCTTTGGGGGCTAAGACTTACAAACT
>JAILNL010000086.1 GCA_024691625.1 Schwartzia sp. (in: firmicutes) | reverse complement strand
AAACGACTAAGTTTCCATGAACCACAAAGCCCCCGTAAGTCGGCTTATGACTTACGGGGGCTTTCTATTACACACAAGCTTCCTTGAAAGTTATTCGTTGGCAGCCTTGTGCTTCAGTTTTTCCTTTGAATTTTTCATGATTTCGTCACGGTGCTTTGCTTCATACTTCAAAATCGCGTTATAGAAGATGCCGTCCTTGTTTTTATCGGACATCTTCTCAAGCTCCATCGTCTCGTTTGGCGATTTACGCTCTATAGCCCACATCTGCGAATCCAGAAGGTCTACGTGCTCTATCGTTACGGTCTTTTTCGAGATATTGATGACAAGGTAGTTAGCCTCGCCCGCGATATCCTCATAGCCGTCCGTGGGCTCCTGTCTCCATTTGCGTTTTACAAGCACATCCTCAATCTGCACGTCATCATACGTTTTAAGAACAGGAACCTTCAATGTGTTATGGTCGAGTTTTCCTGATTTATCCGTGCCATAACGGATTTCCTTTTTATTGAAATAATAATTCATACGGGATGAAGA
Source organism: Schwartzia sp. (in: firmicutes) (assembly GCA_024691625.1). Classification (GTDB taxonomy): domain Bacteria; phylum Bacillota; class Negativicutes; order Selenomonadales; family Selenomonadaceae; genus Schwartzia. Next base: position 6,367 of record JAILNL010000086.1, on the reverse strand, counting down.
CTGTACCCATTCATATATATCTTCAGGTACAACCATCTCTGCAGCATGCGCCTGCACAGGTGCACAGACGGCACAACCCAAAAACGCCGCCAGCGCGAGATTCTTTATACAAGGTTTCATTAAACCCACTCCTAGTTTTCTTTTCCTGTCCTGTCCCTATTTCCGCAGGGACGCCGCGCTCAGTCGGAATCTCTGTGAATCCTGTCGAGCTCGTACGGTGTTTCCTGGTAAACGTAATAGTTCAGCCAGTTCGCAAATAACAAGTTTGCCACGGAACGCCATCTGACAATAGGCATTTTAGTAGGGTCATTATTTGGATAGTAATTACATGGTACCTGGATATCCAATCCCTCTTTTTTATCCCTGTCGTATTCGCCTTTAAGTGTCATGGGGTCATACTCCGCGTGCCCCGAAATAAAGAACTGATTCTCATTCAAATCAGCCACGCAGTAAACGCCTGCCGGCTGTTCCGCCTCTGCCATAATAGTAAGCTCCGGCACTTTTTCGATGTCCTCGCGCCTGAACTCCGTATGACGTGAATGAGGCACATAGAACTCATCATCAAATCCACGGAAAAGCTTTTCGTGCTCAACACACAGATGGTGTTTGAACACGCCGAAAATCTTCGGTGCCACAGGATATTTTGGAATTCCGTAGTGATAATACAATCCCGCCTGCGCTCCCCAGCATATGTAGAAGGAAGAAAAAGCATGGGTTTTGCTCCACTCCATTATTTCACAGAGCTCGTCCCAGTATGCCACCTCTTCAAAGGGCATCTGCTCCACCGGAGCTCCCGTCATCAGAAATCCATCGTACTTTTTATTGCGTACTTCCGCAAACGTGCCGTAAAACTCGGTAAGATATTCCTGTGATGTATGCTGCGGAACATAAGACTCCGTATATACGAAATCTACCTCCACCTGCAGCGGAGAATTTCCCAGAAGACGCAGGAACTGCGTCTCTGCGACGGATTTAACCGGCATGAGATTCAGAATACAGAGCTTCAGCGGACGGATATCCTGTCCGTAAGCGCGGTCCGCATCCATGTAAAAAACATTTTCCCGGTCAAGCACCTGTGCGGCCGGAAGATTATTCGGTATTTTGATTGGCATTGAAGAAAAAAACTCCTTTTTATGCCCGCGGAACTGCAGCCGCTCCCGGAACGCTCGAGGTTTCGGCCTTATGTGCGGCCGGATTCGATGCTGTTCCTGCGGCAGACCCTGTCGTGTCCTTTCTTCCCGCAGACGGTAAATCTGTTCGGTACCGGTTGAGCCAGTACTGATAGCCCTTGGAAAACGCACGCATGCGTTTAAGTCCGTTGGCTTCCGCGCTGTTCTGCGCGATAGGGTAATAGAGACCGTCCAGCTCGGCTTTGAGGTCCTGCCAGCCTTTGACCGGCGACCATTCCTTGCACTCAATGACGCGCTGCGTTCCCTGCACCACATTCATTGCCTTTTTTATGAACTTGACCTCTGTTACATTTCCGGCCTTGTCCTTTGTCTCCATCCATTCCCAGTAAACAACATTGTCACCGCGCTGACGCATGGTGGTCGTATCCGCCAGTGCCGAGGAGGATGCTCCTCCCGGGGAGGTCGATTTCCACAGCGTAATCCAGCGGTCAGTTGCCACGGCACGCTGCTTTTCTCCATGGTGGAACACCGTATCAACAAGCGCGATGTAGTAATCCTCATCATAGGACTGACTGTTGATTTCTTTTACGGTGCGTTCGTTGTAAACCTTTGACCAGATAACATTGCCGCTGGCATCGTAAAAATTCTCCTGTGCGTACTCTATGGTACGAAGCTGCGGATTTACTTCAACGAGCGCCAGACTGTACGAAAGGACATCCGGATTCGGGATACTCGCCTGAATCTCATAGTTGTCTACAGTCTCCTGCGCGCCCTCAGGTGAATACGTCGTCTTAATCCACGCGGAAATCCTCGTAGGAATGCCGTTTACGCGGCTGACAATCTGCACATTGGAGGGGGCAAAGTATTTGCCGTATTTTGCGTCCTCCCCGATCAGTACCCACTGGTCCTTGGAAGCAGCAGCTTCCGCAACGGCCAAAACGGGGCCCGGGTCAATCGGCATATCCAGGGGAGCCGCCTGCATACTGAAAAGGCAGCATCCGAGTACACATCCTAAAAACATCGGGGTTCGTTTCATAACAATCCTCCTCCGTACAGTACCATTAACAGCATTTCTATTATATCAAATAATCCATAATACTGCACATGGTAAAAAATTTGGCAAAATGTCCATGTCTGACATACATTTAGGATTTTCCGGGCAATTCAATGCGGTCGAGAATGCCTGCCAGCCGTGCCAGAAGAATGCCGTAGTTTGTCATGGGCACTCCCTGCGCCTTTGCCTGCTCTGCCCGTGAAAGAACGTAGCGGCGGTTGAACATACAGGCTCCGCAATGCACCACAAGGTCATACGGTGTAAGGTCTTCAGGGAAATCCGCCCCCGAAACCACATCAACTGTAATACCGTCTCCCAAAAGAGCGCGGAGCTTTGCCGGTATCTGTATACGCCCGATATCTCCGTCCACAGGATTGTGGGTGCAGGCTTCGGCGATAAGAATATGCGCGTCCTTAGGGAGCTTGTCAATGTCCTTTGCGGATTCCGCGAAAAATGAAATATCGCCCTTATAGTGTGCCATAAGCACAGAAAATGACGTCAGCCTGCTCTGCGCCGGCTTTTTGTCATATACTTTTTTGAATACCTGAGAATCCGTGATAATGAGCTTTGGCGGTTCCTTCAATGCAACCAGCGCATCATCGAGCCTGTCTGTTGTCGCCGAAAGCACAACGCACGAGCGGTCAAGCAGGTCTCTCATTGTCTGCACCTGCGGCAGGATAAGACGTCCCTTCGGTGCCTGTATATCCTGCGGCATCACAAGCAGCACCGTATCGCCTGGCTGTACCAGATCGCCCGTAAGGGACACGGCGTCATAATCCTCGGGCAGCTTTTCAAGCACGGCACGGCGTATAGCCGCGATTCCCATGCCTGTCTCAGCGCTGACACACAGGGGCTTTTCACCAAGCTCCCTTTCCACCGCTTCAGCCAGTGCCCTGCCGCCGTCATCTTTTTTGTCGCACTGGCTTACAATAAGCAGTACGGGTGTTTTTGATTTGCGGAATGCTCCATGCCACACCCTTGCCTTAGCTATTTCCGCTTCTTCGCTTATAAGCAGCAGCGCTATATCCGTACGGCGCGCCGCCTCCTTTGTTTTTCCTACGCGCTGGTGTCCCAGCTCTCCCTCGTCGTCATAGCCTGCGGTATCAATAAACACCACCGGACCTACGCCGAAAAGCTCCATGGATTTATAAACGGGGTCCGTCGTTGTTCCTGCCACCTCGGAGACCAATGCGGTATGCTGGTTCGTGAGAGCATTTATAAGTGATGACTTGCCGCTGTTCCGTGTGCCGTACAGCCCGATATGCAGGCGTTCAGCCCGCGGAGTACTCTGAAGTGACACTTGACAATCCCCTTTCTTTTTACGAAAATATTATGGATATTATTGCTTCTTAATTTACAAACAATAGTATTATACCATAGCATTGTTAAAGGAGTATTTTTATGGATTATACAAATTTCGAGGTCGGCCAGACTTTTCCTCTGCCTATCCGTGCACAGGGAGACGGCGGTCTCTTTCAGGTTGATTCAAACGGAACAATGTTTGTTCTGCAGCTTAGTCGCACGGATATCATAGCAATCGAAGCCTTCCGCACGGGACACATGCAGTTCGCGCTCTATGAGGAGGATGGACTTCTTTTCTTCCTTTATCAGATTGACGGCATTTTCAAAGAAGGCTGGGGCGATGCCCCTTTCGCTCTCCACACGCTGAAAAAGGAGCAGCTTCCTGCCATTGAGACGCTGAACGACCCGACACTCCATCTTTATCTCGTGGATTCACGCCTGAACGTGCTTCTCGCTCTCCGTTCCGTGCAGATGGACGAAAAATTCTTCGAAACGCTCCGCCGCCACACGGATTCCCAGCTGAACTCTCCGTTGAATCCGTCGGAGCACATGCAGCGCATCGGAAAAATCTACATGAGCATGAGTCCTGCAGACATGCGCGAGAAAGCATCTGCTGTGCTTGATGTACCCATGGACATTACAATTCCGAAACGCCACTGATTTACGCAATAAAAAAGCCGCCCGAAGGCGGCTTTTTTATTGCGTAATTACATATGCTTCGCAGGAATCGGACCGCGGGAAAGCGCTATCGTTCCCGTGCGAGCGATTTCTATAATCTCATAATCCGAGAGAACCTCGCAGATAGCATCAATTTTCTTCGCGTTGCCTGTAAGCTGAATGACTACATTGGAACGGCTGATATCGACAATCTTTGCACGGAATGTGTTTACGATATTCACGATATCCGCGCGGGTATCAGCGGTAGCGCGGACTTTTATGAGCACAAGCTCGCGTGCAAGGTGCTCAGTATCGCTGATATTGACTACCTTTATAACGTCTACCAGCTTTGCCAGCTGATTCTTTACCTGTTCAAGCTCACGGTCGCTGTCTACGGATACAACAATATTGATGCGTGTAATATCCTCGTCCTCCGTATAGCCTGCGGATATACTCTCAATATTAAATGCGCGGCGGCTGATGAGTCCGGAGACATGCGTCAGTACGCCCGGTTTGTTGTCTACAAGGACAGCCAAGCAGTATCTTTTCATCCTTCCGTTCCTCCCATCACCATCTGATCAAGTCTTTTTCCGCCCGGAACCATCGGAAGAACATCCTCTGCCTCCGGAACGAGCACATCAAGAACCATGGGGCCTTTATGTGCCATAAGCTTCTCAAGGGCAGGCGCGAGCTCCTCGGGCTTTTCAACACGCGCCGCTGAAACCCCCATAGCCTCAGCCAGCTTCACGAAATCCGTATGTCCGTTAAGACGCGATTCAGAAAGATGCTTGTTATAGAAAAGCCTCTGCCACTGCGCAACCATGCCGAGAACATGATTGTGAAGAATGACGACCTTTACGTCAACGCCGTAATCCGCGGCGGTGGCAAATTCCTGACAGTTCATCATAATACTGCCGTCACCGGTAAAGAGCACCACCTGCTGCTCCGGCTTTCCAAGCTTCGCTCCGATTGCCGCGGGAAGGCCGTAGCCCATTGTCCCGAGACCGCCGGAGGTAACGAACTGACGCGGACGGCGTGCGCTGTAGAACTGCGCTGCCCACATCTGATGCTGTCCCACATCAGTAACCACAATGGTATCATCAGTGGCAAGACGGCTTACCTCCTCGATTGCCTTCTCAGGCATTACCGAGCCCGGAACAGACTCATAGGCGAAGGGTTTTTCCTTGTTCATCTGAATTGTATGCTCACGCCATGCCTTAACACGGCCTGCAAAATCCGTTTTGATGGAGTCAAGTCTTCTCCTGAGAATCGGCAAGGACCAGCGCAGGTCACCGAGAACAGGATAATCAACACGGACATTCTTGTTGATTTCAGCCGCGTCCACATCAAAATGAGCTATTTTTGCCTTCGGCGCAAACTCCTCCACAAGACTGGTCACACGGTCATCAAAGCGCACGCCCACGCCGATAAGAAGATCACATTCCTGTATCGCCATGTTCGCCGCATAACAGCCGTGCATGCCCGCCATACCAAAAGCAGCTTCGTCAGCCGGATCGGCACAGCCCAGCGCCATGAGGGAGGAAACAACAGGTGCCCCTGTACGTTTGATGATGGAACGCATTTCTTCCGTCATATTTGAAAGGGTAACGCCTCCGCCAAGGAAGAACAGCGGGCGCTCCGCTTCTTCAAGAGCGCAGATAAATTCCTCAATCTGCGCAGGGCTTCCCGTAAAGTCCCCCGAATAACCCGGAAGGTGAACGGCCTCCGGATATTTGTAGTCAAATTCAGCCGCAAAAACGTCCTTTGCGATATCAATTACTACAGGACCCGGACGTCCCGTAGCCGCAAGGAAAAATGCTTCCTTGATAACTCTTGGAAGGTCCTCAACGTTCTTTACCAGATAATTGTATTTGGTGATAGGCGTTACGATACCGCTGACATCGGCCTCCTGAAAGGAATCCTTGCCGATGTACGGATTTCCCACCTGTCCTGTGAAGCAGACGAGAGGAATGGAATCCATGTTGGCAGTAGCGATACCTGTGACGAGATTTGTCGCGCCGGGTCCGGACGTGGCAAACACAACGCCCACCTTTCCCGTAACGCGCGCGTAACCGTCCGCCGCATGCACTGCCCCCTGCTCATGCTTCGTGAGCAGGGGGCAGTGCACGCGGCGGACGGTTCCGCGCGCGTTACGGGAAAGGTGGGCGTTGTGTTTGCCACGTCCGGACCCGGCGCGACAAATCTCGTCACAGGTATCGCTACT
>JAILNL010000084.1 GCA_024691625.1 Schwartzia sp. (in: firmicutes) | reverse complement strand
TCTTTTACCAGCGCCACAACCTTGCGGTCAATTTCACGCTGCATATCCGGAGAGCACATGAGCGAAGTGTCTCCGCCAAGATACTGATTCGTTACCTGCTCCATAGCCACCATACCGAACTCGTCGCTCATACCGTACCGTGTAATCATGGCACGGGCCAGCTTCGTTGCGCGCTCAATATCGTTTGCCGCGCCCGTCGTAATCTGTCCAAAGGCAACCTCCTCCGCCGCGCGTCCGCCTGTCAGAGTAGCAATCTTCTGCTCAAGCTCCTCACGGGAAAGAAGATATTTATCCTTTTCTTCAACCTGCATGGTGTACCCAAGAGCACCGGAGGTGCGCGGAATAATCGTGATTTTCTGCACAGGAGCCTCATTAGTCTGCTTCGCAGCCACAAGAGCATGACCGATTTCGTGGTAGGCAACCGTGCGCTTTTCCTTGTCGGAAAGAATTGCGTTTTTCTTCTGATAGCCTGCGACAACGACCTCGACGCTTTCCTCAAGATCCTCCTGCGTAACGAGATTCCGTCCGTTTCTTACGGCACGGAGCGCGCCCTCGTTGATGATATTCGCCAGCTCTGCGCCGGAAGCACCCGATGCCATACGTGCGATAGTGTGATAATCCACACCCTCAGCCATCTTAACCTTTTTGGCATGTACCTCCAGAATAGCCTCGCGCCCCTTCAGATCAGGGAGCTCTACCGGCACACGGCGGTCAAACCGGCCCGGACGCAAAAGCGCGGGGTCAAGGGAATCCGGACGGTTTGTAGCAGCAAGAATTATAACGCCCGTGTTGCCCTCGAAGCCGTCCATTTCCGTGAGAAGCTGATTCAGCGTCTGCTCACGCTCATCATTTCCCATCATGTTGCCGTTTCGCTTCTGTCCGATAGCATCAATCTCATCAATAAAGACTATGCAGGGAGCTTTTTCCTTCGCCTGCTTGAAAAGGTCACGAACCTTTGATGCACCCATACCCACGAACATTTCCACGAACTCGGAGCCCGCGATGGAGAAAAACGGCACATTTGCCTCACCTGCTACGGCCTTTGCCAGCATGGTCTTACCTGTACCCGGAGGCCCAACCAGAAGAACACCCTTCGGCATTGACGCGCCGATAGAGGAATATTTGTTGGGATCGTGGAGGTAGTCCACAATCTCCGAAAGATTTTCCTTCGCCTCGTCCTCTCCTGCCACGTCCTTGAAAAGAATACCCTCAGAGGACGGCACATAGACTCTCGCCTGGCTTTTGCCAAGACCGAACATCATGGAATTTCCACCGCCGGCACGGTCCATAAGCTTTTTGCTCATATACTGTCCTATCAGGAAAAACACCGCAATAGGCAGCACCCATGTCAACAGGAAATTCATAAGCGGAGATTCCTTCGCCTTTATATCTGATGAGAACGTCACCCCTGCCTTATGCAGTCGCTCCACCAAACCCTCGTCGTTCACGATTCCTGTCTTGAACAGCTTGTTGTCCTTATCCGTAAATAAAATCTGATTGTCCTGAATATCTACCTTCGAAACAGTCTGCTGCTCCGTCATGGTCATAAACGTGCCGTAATCCACCTGCTCTATTTTGGCTTCCTCCATATAAGGCTTCGCCATGGCATTGAAAAACAAAAGTACGAGCAAAGCAATTCCGTAATAAAACGCCATAGGGCGCTGCGGATTCTTTACTTCCTTCATCTATAACAACTCCTTTTGCGTTCAGAGAGAAAAAAAGACAGGCAAAGCTGCCTACCCTTTATTATATAACTCCACTATACAGTTGTTCAAATTTTTCCGCAGGAAAAATATTCCTATTTACGTTTCATCAAGCTGAGCTTGATATAATGCCTTAAATCAAAGTTTGCCACAGGCAAACTTTCCTCTGCAAAAATAAAAAGACTGTGAAAAATTCTCATTCCCAGCCTTCCCCTTCAGAGGTGTCAACATGCCAGCGGCATGTTGGCTTGGGACCGCGTCAGCGGTGGAGGAGGTACACAAGAGCTTGCCACTATCAACATGGTAG
>JAILNL010000043.1 GCA_024691625.1 Schwartzia sp. (in: firmicutes) | reverse complement strand
TTTCGTTTTCAGTTAAAACAAATCATCATCTGCTTCATTAAGGCGTCTGTTGATTGTTGTAAGACCTTTATAAATCATAGTAAGATCAATATCATTGCCGCGGGCTTCCATGTATTTCTCAATCTTGCGTTTTACACGCTGGAGCGCATTGTCGATGGATTTGACATGCCTGTTGAGATCAACGGCAATCTCCTGATATGAATGACCGTCAAGATAGCTCATGAGAACACGCCACTCGAGGTCGCTCAGTATGCTCTCCATCTTCTCGGCAATATCAACAAACTCCTCACGGCTGATAATAAGCTCTTCCGGGTCGGACACCCTGACTCCCGACAAAACATCAAGAAGTGTGCGGTCAGAGTCCTCATCATATATTGGCTTGTTAAGTGAAACATAGGAATTAAGCGGAATATGCTTCTGTCTCGTTGCCGTCTTGATAGCCGTAATAATCTGGCGTGTCACGCAAAGCTCCGCAAATGCACGGAAAGACGACAGCTTGTCATTGCGAAAATCACGGATAGCCTTATAAAGGCCAATCATGCCTTCCTGAATAATATCCTCACGGTCCGCACCGATAAGAAAGTAGGAACGGGCTTTCGCACGGACGAAGTTCTTATATTTATTTATGATGTAATCGAGTGCCTGCTTGTCGTCATTATCCTTGATGGAAAAAACGATATCCTCATCACTCAGATTATCGAACTCGCTTAAAACCTCTTCGTTTGTCTGCGTAGACGTTTCTATCTCCATCCGAACATCCTCCCGGCAGGCACAACGTGCACTGTAATGGCCCCTCATTCCGATGCTATAACATGAATTATAAACCACGAACCCACGTCCGTCAAGGCATAGGCAATTTTGGATACATAATAAGTGCTATTATCCTATATAAAGTCAAATGTTCTGTCAGTTTTTCCCTTTTCTGAGGGCATCCAGAATGGCTGCCGTATCTCGATCTATACGCCCGCCTATCTCATTTCGAGAAACAACCGCTGCTGCAGGAATAAGATAATCCTTTCTCAGCAGTTTTTTTACGCGTTTTACCTGCTTCAAAAGTTCCCGCGACGGAAGCCTGTAGGCACCTGCTCCCAGTATTACGCTCTGCTCTGCTCCGTCCGAGGTAACAACATGAACCTCACGTCCCATTCGCACAGATTCGTACGCCAGCCTTTCAATACAGCTGTCCGCAGTCTCACCCGGCGCTGTGTATATTACCGTAAGATGCTTTCCACGTTTCTCTTCATGGGCTTCATCCGTAGTAAAGAGCGCATCAAAGACAACAGTCACATCATAGCTTTCATAAGCTCCGTATTCCTGCATAATGTGAAGAAGCCTGTCTCTTGCCTCAGCAAGCTCTCCTCTGGAAAGCTTTTCAAGTTCAGGCCATGAGTGGATAACATTGTAGCCGTCGATAATATAATGTTCTCTTTTCCGGCTCATGTTTTCCGCCCTCTTTTACTTTTTCCTCCGCTGCCTCAGAACTTCATACATCAAAACAGCTCCCGCAACCGATGCGTTCAAGGAATTGATATGTCCTACCATGGGCAGGCTCAAAATGAAATCACAGTTTTCTCTGGTGAGACGTGCAACACCGTGACCTTCTCCGCCTATTACCAGCACAAGCGGCCCGGTAAGATCTGTCTCATCGTATGCAGTGCCGTCCATGTCTGCTGCCGCCACCCAAAATCCTGCTTCCTTCAGCTGCTTTAATGTCTGCACTACGTTTCCGATTCTTGCAACCGGCACGTATTCAACGGCTCCGGCAGAGGTTTTCGCAACCGTTGCGGAAAGCGGGCAGCTGCGGCGTTTCGGTATTAATACACCGTCAACGCCTGCAGCGTCGGCAGTACGGAGAATAGCGCCAAGATTATGCGGATCCTCCAGTTCATCAAGCAAAACAAGGAACGGGGCTTCTTTATCCTTTACCTTTTCCAGGATATCGTCAAGTTCCGCGTAAGGCACAGGAGAAGCATACGCAAGAACTCCCTGATGACGGTGCCCTGCCGCTATATCCTCTATCTTGCGGCGCGATACGGTTTCCGCGGGAATACCACGTTCCTTTGCGAGCGCGATAATTTCACGCACCGATCCCAGATGGTCGCCCTCTGCAATCAGCAGTTTATTTATTCCCCGGCCGCTCTTCAAAAGCTCAGTCACGGCATTACGGCCGACAACAACATCGTCAGGAAGTTCCGACGGCTTTTCCTGCCGTGCTTCACCCCGCGAAACACGTTCTTCTGTGCGCTTTGGCGGGCGCGGCTTTCTGTCGTCTGATTTGTTTCTTTCTGCGCGCGTTCTTTCTGCGCGGTTCTTTTGTTTCTTTTCCATCTTACTTCCTTATTCTTCACGCATACGAATCATTTCATTGAATTTTCCGCATGTCATATTACCCTCAGGGCATGCACCCGTCTGCACGCAGGATGCTCCCGCGTTCTTAAAGAGAAGCGGAGCGGCTTTTTTGACTTCTGCCAGCATCTTATACGCAAGCGCACGGATTTCCCACTGCGCGCGGTTGCAGCAGCGAAGATTAAAGAAATGCATTAGTGAACGGGCATTCATGGTAACAACGATTTTCGTCTCTGTAGCATTTGCGAGCACGTAGCGGGCATCTTCTTTAGGAACTCCAAGCTCAGTGAACTCGTCATACGCCTCACGAATTGTCTTCATCAAATCCTCGAATTTCGCCTTTGCCTCAGGCTTTTCGGCAATAGAAGGAGGAATTATATATTCAAAATCATGCGCAGCGACGTAGCGCTGTGACTGCTGGGAATACGATGCCAGCCTGTGACGTACAAGCTGATGGGTAAGCACACGGGAAATTCCCTCGATTCCGAACGTGAAGGATACATGCTCAAATGTAGAAGCATGTCCCATCTCTGCCAATTTTTTCACGAGATTCTCTATCTGCGTATCGCTCATTTTTTCCTTGAGCTCCTCCGCTCCGGAGGGAGAATAGCAGAGACGTGCCGCCATTGCGACAACCCTTTCGGGATTCGGTGTATGTTCAAGCAAAGTTACTTTTATCATAGTGCTTCCCTCTTTACTTACTTTCTTTCTTCGTCAAATTCATAAGCTCCTTCGAAATAGCCTGAAAGGATGCTTCTGTTATTTCTTCCAGCCGTTCAAACTGCTTTGTAAGGTACAGTGTTCCCAAAAGCGCCTCAAAGCCCGTACTCATATGATACTCCCGTACACTTGCAGCCCGCGGGGCATGGCTGTGTGCATTGCGCCCACGCTTAAAAATACTTTTTTCTTCCTCTGTCAGCATGGGCTCAATGGCAAGGTACGCCTTCGCCTGCCACACCGCTGAAACAATCTGGGCGCTGAAGCTGTTCAGTATCTGAACCTTGTTCTGCTCATAGGAAAGCAGCCGGCCCCGCACAAAAAGATGAAAATACGCATCACCCACGTACGCCGCAACAAGCGGACTCAAAGTACGCACATCAACATCGTCATAGCGTTGGCGTATACCGCCTGCTCCGTCCGGCTCAAACATCATAGCAGTGAGCTTCTGCAGCATTTCAAACTTCATGCGCGCTCCCACCGTGTTCCGGCAGCCGTATCCTTAAGTACGATGCCGCGTTCCTTGAGCATATCGCGGATTTCATCCGCACGTGCCCAGTTCTTTTCCTTGCGTGCCGCGAGACGTTCCTCAACGAGAGAATCAATCTCCGCATCCTCATCAGTTTTGGATTCTTCTTTTGTCTCGAAGATACCGATGATTTCGGCCATATCATAGAATGCTTCCTTCGCTTTTGCGAAGTTAGCGGAATCGAAAGCCGTTCCCTGATTAACAACGTCATTGTAATAGACATTGATATCCTTGGCTGCGGCAAAAAGGTAGCTCACAGCAAGAGCCGTATTGAAATCGTCAGCCATTGCCGTGTAGAAGGCTTCTTTTGCCTCCAGCAGAGAGTCCGCAAGAGCCTTTGCCGTATCCGCAGTACCTTCAAGCTTCGAAAGCTCTTCTGCATTGCGGCGCGCATTGTCAAGACGTGTAAGACCTGCCTGTGCGTCCTTCAAACGCTCATCGCTAAAATCAAGAGGACTGCGGTAATGTGTCTGCAGAATAAAGAATCGCAGAACCTCTCCCGGATATTTTTTGAGAATGTCCGCAACGGTAAAGAAATTGCCGAGAGACTTACTCATTTTTTCTTCGTGAATAGTGATGAAACCGTTGTGAACCCAGTAATGCGCAAAGCAGTCCTCGCTGCCGCAGAAAGCCTG
>JAILNL010000217.1 GCA_024691625.1 Schwartzia sp. (in: firmicutes) | reverse complement strand
AAACGTGTAAATGTCTGCACACGCTGCTTGCGTTCCGGCAAAGTTCAGCGCGCTATCTAATTCAAGATTTCAAAACAGCTGATATATCATAAGAGGAGCCGATTCCGTTTGGAATCGGCTCCTCTTATTTTTATTTCTTTTCTTTGTTTTCTTTTTCAGCTTTCGCTTTTCTTCTTCTCAATTCATCGGAGACATGTAAAATCACCGTGAGGTCTTCCTGATTGAACTGGTATTTCTCCCCACAGAACTGGCATACTACCTCGGCATGGCCCTCGTCTACCATTGCCTGCAGGTCGTCATGGCCCAGGGTTACGAGAATATCTTCTGTGCGGATTTTTGAGCACTGGCACTTGAATGACAGGTCTGTTGTGGTAAGGAAATGAATATCCTCAAAGCCCTTCAGAACCTGTTCGATGATTCCTTTTCCGTCCAGTCCGTCGTTTACCATTGCTGAAACAGGCTGCAGGTCCTTCAGATTGTTTTCCAGCTTCTCTATTACTTCCTCCGAAGCATCCGGCAAAGGCTGCACGATAAATCCGCCGGCAGACTGTGTGATACCGTCCTTGCCTATCAATACACCCAATGCCACGCTTGATGGTGTCTGCTCAGACTTGAAAAGATACTGTGTGACATCCTCGGCGATTTCGCCTGTATGGATTTCACAACTTCCCGTGAACGGTTCTTTCACTCCTGTGAAGCGTGTAACAGACAGAAGGCCCTGTCCTATGCCCTCTCCCACAGCAAGCTTTCCGTTATTAAGCGGAAGCTCGATTTCAGGATGTTTGACATATCCGCGTACAAATCCGTCTGATGAAGCGTCTGCAGTGACATTACCAAGCGGGCCGTCACCGTTAAATTTCAGCGTGATACATTCTTTTTCTTTCAGGTTTGCAGCCATCAAAAGCGCGGCAGTCATTGTACGTCCGAGAGCAGCCGTAGCCAGCGCGCCGCAGTTATGTCTGCGTGCTCCTTCTTTTACTAAATCCGTAGTAACAGCCGCGTATATTCGAATACCTTCGGATGTTGCTTTTACTAATTGGTCCATACTAGCTCCTTAAATTTCAACTTCTTCGATTATTTCTTTTGTATATAAGTCATAGACTCTAACGTATTTTTTCGATAAATCAAGCATTGCAATAGTCTGTCTGCCGTCGCTGCGTTTTGAAAGGGACGGAGAGCCCGGATTGATAAAAATGCATCCATCGTCCTTTTCTATGCCTGCAACATGGGTATGTCCGCTTATAAAGATGTCCGCATGCAGCTTTTTTGCAAGTTGCATTTTTTCTTCTTTCGTTTCCGTAACATCTCCATGTGTCATAACAAAGTGAAAACCATCGATGTACGAAAATAAATACGGATAAACAAGCGGTATATCAAGGACTGATTCATCAACAGAAGAATCGCAGTTTCCCCGTACAGATATTATAGGCGTACTGCATGTATTGATGCTTTCAGCCAAGTCCTTCGGAGAATAATCCGCAGCGAGGCTGTTGCGCGGACCATGATAAAGATGGTCCCCCGCATGAAGAATCAGGTCTGCGTCAGAGAAAAAATCCCCGTAGGCCTTGCGCCATGCTTCTGCGCTTCCGTGTGTATCGCTAATAATTCCTATTTTCATAACTTATACCATTAATTAATCTGCCGTAAAAGATTTGCCATTTCGATAGCAGCCATAGCGCCGTCAGCACCCTTGTTTCCTGCTTTCGTTCCGGCACGCTCGATTGCCTGCTCTATATTCTCTGTAGTCAGGACACTGAAAATAACAGGAACTCCTGTAGAAAGGCCTGCCTGTGCAACACCCTTGGAAACTTCGCTGCACACATAATCGTAATGAGTTGTTGAACCGCGGATAACTGCGCCTACGCAAATGACAGCATCATATCTCTTTGTTTCAGCCAGTTTCTTTGCAACCATAGGGATTTCAAAAGCTCCCGGAACCCAAGCTACATCAATATCGCCGTCAGAAACGCCATGTCTGTGCAAAACATCCAAAGCACCTGCCAAAAGCTTATTTGTGATAAGTTCATTGAAACGCGATGCCACGATAGCAACCCGCATTCCTTCTGCGAGTAATTTTCCTTCTAAAACGTTAGCCATGATATTTTCCTCCTCATTCTTCTTTTAACAGATGTCCCATCTTCAATTTCTTGACTTTAAGATAGCGTTTGTTGAATTTATTTGAATGAATTTCCAGTGGAACGCGCTCCGTGATTTTCAGACCATAGCCCTCAAGACCTGCACGCTTTGCCGGGTTGTTCGTCATAAGGCGGAGACTTGTCAGTCCCAGATCTGACAAAATCTGTGCGCCGATGCCGTAGTCGCGGAGGTCAGGAGCAAATCCGAGAAGCACGTTTGCTTCTACTGTGTCTTTTCCTTCGTCCTGCAGCGCGTAGGCACGGATTTTATTCGCAAGTCCGATTCCACGTCCTTCCTGACGCATGTAGAGTACAACGCCTGCGCCCTCTTCCTCGATACGTTTCAATGCGGCTGCAAGCTGGTCTCCACAGTCACAGCGGAGTGAACCAAGCGCATCGCCGGTAAGGCATTCGGAATGAACACGTACAAGTACATTCTCTTTGCCTGCGATTTCTCCTTTTACGATTGCAAGATGGCATTTTCCGTCCAGCGTGCTTTCATAGGCTTTGATTCTGAAATGCCCGTATTTGCTCGGGAAATCTACATCAGCTACTTTCTTGATGAAGGTTTCTGTTCTTTTTCTGTAGGCAATCAGGGCCTGTACTGTAATCATTTTCAGGCCGTGATGCTCAGCAAATTTCATAAGCTCAGGTGTGCGCATCATGTGACCGTCGTCAGCCATGATTTCGCAGCACAGTCCGGCGGGATAAAGACCTGCAAGACGTGCCAGATCAGTGGTGGTTTCCGTATGTCCCGCACGGCGCAGAACGCCTCCCGGTACTGTACGGAGCGGGAAAACATGTCCCGGACGGCGGAAGCTGGAGGGCTTTGCCTTCGGGTCAATCAGCATTTTTACTGTCTGGCAGCGTTCATACGCTGAAATGCCTGTCTCTGTATCGTAAGCATCAACGGAAACGGTAAACGCCGTCTCGTGATTGTCAGTGTTATTTGTGACCATCTGCGGAATGTCAAGTTCATCAAGACGTGAACCTTCAATCGGGGTGCAGATTAAGCCTTTTGCATATGTTGCCATGAAGTTGATGGCCTCCGGCGTGACGAAGTCAGCCGCAATGATTAAATCGCCTTCATTTTCACGGTCCTCATCATCAACCACCACCAGCATTTTTCCATGGCGGATATCCTCAATTGCATCCTCAACTCTTGCATATCCCATAAACTCTTTACCTCCTGTCATGAATCAAATCCATGTTCAGCCAAAAATTCAGCAGTTATTTTTTGTTTTGACACCTGTGGCTTGCTCTGATTTCTCCTTAAAAGGTTGACCGCATATTTTGCAAGTATGTCTGTCTCTATATTCACAGGGTCTCCTACCTTTTTTAAATGCAGGTCTGTTTCCTGCTGCGTATGCGGAATCAGCGATACGCGAAAGCCCGCTTCTGAGGTATCGACAACTGTAAGGCTTACCCCATCGATTGCTATGGAGCCTTTCGGAATGATATAATCCATGGACTCGTAAGGAACCGACACGGAAACAATCTTCGCGTTGTCCTCCTCATGTATTCCTGTGATTACGCCGACGTGGTCAACGTGACCGCTTACGACATGTCCGCCCAAGCGGCCATTCAATGTCAGCGCACGCTCAAGATTTACTTTTTTGCCTGTCGAAAGCTTTCCAAGAGCCGTACAGCGCATGGTTTCAGGCATTACATCAGCACAGAAATCATTTTTGCTGAAGGATATTACTGTGAGACAGACTCCGTTGACGGCAATACTGTCGCCTATGTGAACATCCTCCAAAACCTTTGATGCCGCAATCTCTATTGTATTCGTGGTAACTTTTTTTACCGTTCCCAGTTCTTCAACAATTCCTGTAAACACTCGCTCACTTCCTCACATATCCCGTAACAAGGATATCGCTGCCAATCGTTTGATATGTCATTTGCTCCAACTCCACCGCATCTTTTAGGGTTGAAAAGCCTTCTCCCTCAACAGGAGTTTTTGCGTCCTTTCCGCCTATGAGCTTCGGAGCAATAAAAGCCTCTACTTTATCTACCAAGCCGTCACGCAGGAAAGAATACGCAACCTGTCCTCCGCCTTCAACGAGAAGAGAGGTTATTCTTCTTTCTCCGATTTGTTCCAATAAAACTTTCAAATTTACGGTATCTTCATTTCCACAGACGATAACTTCAGCACCTGTGCTTTTTATTGCTTCGATTCTCTCTGCCGGAGCATTTTCTGTAACAGCCACCCACACAGGAGCTTCGCTGTCATGCAGCATTTTTGATTCAATAGGTATTCTTGCCTTGCTGTCGACTACTATACG
>JAILNL010000149.1 GCA_024691625.1 Schwartzia sp. (in: firmicutes) | reverse complement strand
GGTACGAAATCTTGTACAACCAGGGAGCATATTCACGTCAACAGCTTGAGAGCGCACGTACAAAAATGCTTTCCAGTCAGGCTGAGCTGGATTCGGCTCAGGCAAACCTGAGCAGCGCACAAAAGCAGATGGACGAGGCTTCAGTAGTAAGCCCTGTCGATGGTGTAGTAGCGAATAAAAATCTGACGGGCGGGCAGAATATTTCCGCGGGAAATCAGGTTATGACCGTAGAACAGATGGATGCGGTGCATGTGGTCATCAATGTTGAACAGAGGGATATGGCATATCTTAAAATGGGCGATACGGTCACGGTGAAGGTAGATGCGTATCCGGATAAAAACTTTACGGGCAGGGTAAATGTCATTAGTCCGGTGGCAGGCAGGGAAAGTCGTATGTTCCGTGTGAAAATAAAAGTGGATAATCCTGGCTATTTGCTTAAGCCGGGGATGTTTGTTCAGGTTGAACTGAATTTCGGAAAACCGAAGGAAGTATTGTCTGTTCCGCAGAGGGCAGTCCTCAGTCAAAAGGGTATTCAGTATGTTTTTGCCGCAGAGGACGGAAAAGCAAGGAAAATACGTGTCAAAACAGGAGATATTATCGGAGACCGTATGGAAATAATCGAGGGATTGTCCGAAGAAACTGTTATTGTTACGGATAACCTCGAAAAAATTAAGGATGGTGACCCACTTAAAACGGAGGAAGCAGCATGAGTTTATCTGAAATCAGTATAAAACGGCCTGTTTTTGCTACAGTGCTGCTGCTGGCTCTGATATTACTGGGTATTGTCAGCTATGGCCGCATGAATGTGGACGAGATGCCTGATACAAGTCTGCCTTATGTGTCTATTTCTATTACGTATGAGGGCGCACAGCCGGATCAGGTTGAAACCCAGGTCACGCAAAAGGTAGAGGAAGCTGTCAGTGAAGCAAGGGGCGTCAAGCATATAGAATCGTCCTCCCGTGAGGGTGAGGCTGAAATCAATGTCGAGTTTAACTTTGGCGTTAATCCCGCAGAAGCTGCGCAGGAGGTTCGCGACAAGGTAAACGCGATTCGGGGTGAGCTGCCGGACACCGTCAAAGAACCGGTAATCTCACGTTTTGATATGAATGCACAGGCAGTCGTCACCATTGCCATGACCTCTGAGACTGCCAGCCTCAGGGAAATGACTGTATTTGTAGATGATGTTCTTAAACCGAACATTCAAAAGGTCGAGGGAGTAGGAAAGGTAACCGTAAGCGGCAGTCTTGAGCGGGAGGTGCAGCTGCTGCTTGACTTGGATAAGCTTAACTCCTTTGGATTGTCTGTTGCGGAGGTCGGACAGCAGTTTAAGCTGGTAAATCAGGATATACCTGCAGGAAAGCTCAATGACAGCCAAAGAGAGCTGTCTGTGCGTACTGCGGGAAGCTTTGAATCGCTTGCGGAATTTGACTCCGTAATTGTCGGTACCCGCGACGGAATGCCGATTTATTTTTGGCAGATTGGTACAGTCAAAGATACAGTAAAGGATTTGACGACGACAGCCAGGTACGACGGCAAACCTGCAGTCGGTATTGCTATCGGCAAGCAGTCCGGAGGAAACACCGTCAAAGTTGCACAGGGTGTCAAACAGGTAATTGAAAATTTAAAGACCTCTATGCCCGAGGGAATGGAGCTTCATCTGGTACGTGATGATGCAAAACGCGTTGATGACTCCATTGAGGAGGTATGGACTGACCTCATACTTGGCAGCATATTTGCGGTACTTATCGTGTTTTGGTTTTTGGGAGACTGGCGCAGCACAGTCATCAGTGCGCTGGCTATACCTGCCTCTGTTGCCTCAACATTCCTTTTTATGAAAATCGCGGGCTTTTCCATCAACAGCATGTCGCTTTTGGGATTGTCGCTTTCTGTAGGACTGCTTATAGATGACGCGATTGTTGTTGTTGAAAATATCATAAGACACAAGCAGATGGGTAAATCAGCCAAGCAGGCAGCGGCAGACGCATCAAAGGAAATTGCGCTTGCAGTAATGGCAACGACATTTACCGTTGCGGCGGTCTTTCTGCCTGTGGGATTTATGTCGGGCATCGACGGTCAGATGTTCAAGGAATTTGGACTTTCCATCGCCTTTGCGGTGCTGGTATCGCTGTTTGTGTCATTTACCCTGACTCCTATGATGGCGGCAAATTATCTGCCTGTCGGGGAAACAGGAATGCCTAAATTTTTGGAGAAATCGTGGCACCGCTGGCAGAACTCCTTTGAGCCTGTGACAAAGTGGTATGGAAATCTTCTGCTTAAAATTTTGACAGGATACCGTCTCAGAGTTCTTGGCGGAGCTATGGCGCTGTTCATACTCAGTCTGTGCATTCTGCCGTTTTTGGGGTCTACATTTATGCCGTCGACAGACCAGGGGCAGTTTACGGTCAAGGTACAGGCATCATCAGATACGACTGTTGAAAAGATGGACGAGCAGTCAAAAATGCTCACGGAAGAGCTGAAAGCAATACCCGAAGTGAAGCATGTATATGCGACTACGGGAAACAGAAAACATGAGCTTTTTGTAACGCTTTCACCGAAGAAAGAACGTGAGCTTTCGCAGAAAGAGGTAATTTCTGTTGTACGAAAACGCTTTAATGAAATTCCGGGCGTTCGTGCAGATTTTGTGGAGGGCGATGATAAACCCGTTTCAATATCCATAACAGGCCCATCATCGGAAGGCCTTGTCCCCATTGCAGAAGAAGTATGGAAGGAACTTGAAACTGTTCCGGGAATCCGTGATATCGAATCAACATATAATGCCGGTATGCCAAATCTGAAGCTCAAGCTTCTTGAAGACAGAGCAAATGACATAGGAGTTTCTGCGGGTACCGTGGGCTCGACAATGCAGACTATGCTTAACGGATCGCTTGTGGGAAAGTTTGATGATAAAGATGAGCGTGTTGATATCCGTATGCGCTTAGCGGAAAATGGACGGAGCAGTGCAGAAATGCTGCGTCATGTCTATGTGCCGAGTGATAAACAGACAGACGGGAGAACAATGCTCGTACCGTTATCTCAGGTTGTAAACTGGCAATATGCGACAAGTGCAAGTGATATACGGCGATATGACCGCCAGAAGGAAATACGCATTACCGCAAATACAGAAGGTGTTTCCATGGGCGAGGCAAATGAGGCTTTTTTTGAGAAAATAGAAAAAATGCAGCTGCCGGTCGGATACCATATAGGACAGGCGGGTGCCGGAAATGATATGGACGATTCCTTTTCCAATATGAGGACGGCGCTTTTTATGGCGGCGGCATTTATTTTCATGATTCTCGCGGCACAGTTTGAAAGCTACAGTGAACCGTTTGCTATCATGTTTTCACTGCCGTTTGCGATGATTGGCGCCCTTGGCGGACTCTTTATTGCAGGCAGTGAGCTGAGTCTTGTTTCCCTTATTGGTATCATGATGCTCATGGGGCTTGTAACAAAAAATGCGATTCTTTTGATTGAGTTTGCAAAACAGCGGATGGAGCAGGGAGTTGGCTGCCATGAGGCTCTTGCCGAAGCAGGCAGTCTGCGTCTTCGTCCTATTATAATGACAACCATGTCAACACTGCTGGGTATGCTGCCTATTGCACTGGGAATCGGGCAGGGCGCGGAGGCACGTGCTCCTATGGCACATGCTATCATTGGCGGTGTAATTACCTCTACGATTTTGACACTCGTCGTTGTCCCTGTAATCTATGATATGCTTCATCAGTGGAAAAGCAGGAAAAATTCTGATATGAAATAAAGAATAAAATCGGTCGTACATGTACGGCCGATTTTATTTTTTTTATAAATTTATTCATTAAAAATAAGAAGGATTTTTTTATGTCATATCGAATTATATCAGTAAGGGTTTTATAATCGTAATTTCATAAAATCAGGTACAGCCGGATGACCTGATTTAAAATATATTTTCTGTCTGAGTACAGGCGTGATAAAAAATATGAAGGTATTTTGAAGGGGAGGGTTGTGCAATGTTTAGTTTTTCTTCAATGAAGACGCGATTCATTGTAATCATCGTTGGCGTATCGGTCTTTTCGATGCTTGTTTTGGGTGCGTTTTCTACGTACGAAATGGTTCAGAAGAAAGAGCAGGATATCAAGGCCTTTCGTAAGGAAGCTGAAGCAGCTGTCGAAATGAGACTGAAGCAGGAAACGGAAATTGCTGTCAGTGTCATTGACCAGATGCACAAGCAGCAGCTTGCCGGAAAAATGACCGAAGAGCAGGCGAAAAAAGCCGCTGCCGACCTTGTGCGGGACATGCGTTACGATGACGGAAAAGGATACTTCTGGATTGATACGGATCAGGGTGTCAATGTCGTCCTGCTTGGACGCGATACAGAAGGAAAATCCCGTATAGGCTCGAAAGACCCCAGCGGACGTCTTTTCATTCAGGAAATGATTCAGAACGGCAAAAAGGAAGGCGGCGGATTTACGGACCTGATGTTTGCAAAGCCCGGCGAGTCAACACCGCTTCCAAAGCGCAACTATACTGTCGAATATAAGCCGTATCATTGGGTTCTCGGTACAGGCGTATGGATTGACGATATTGATGAAATGTGTGCGGCAAAAGAAGCGGAAGGCGCCGCGGCACTCCGGAGTCAGCTGATTCAAATGCTCGTATGCCTTGTCGTCCTTATTGTCGTGTTCAGCGCATTTGCTTTTTGGACCGGCGTACGTATTTCGAAACCGCTGCAGTATGTTGAGGAACGTCTTACAGCTATGGGCGGCGGTGACTTCTGCAAGAAAAACAGCAATCCTGAAATGGAACAGGAACTTATGGAGCGTCCTGATGAGCTCGGATCTATGGCCAGCGCCATGGCGAAAATGCGTGGCAATGTCAGCACGCTTATGAAAAAAATCAGCGAGTCGTCGGAATATGTGGCATCTTCTTCTGAGGAGCTCACATCAAGCGCGGAGCAGTCCTCAGAGGTCAGCGAGTCCGTTGCGAATTCCGTTGTAAATGTTGCAAGCGCATGTGCGGAGCAGACTACATTGGTTGCCAGCGCAGCCGAGCAGTCGGAAAATCTGCAGAAATATATGGATGACTTTGCTGATCGTCTGAAGGGAGCAACAGAGCAGATTCAAAGGACAAGCGACGCGGCAGCAAACGGCGGCGCGACCATCAGCGAGGCCGTTCAGCAGATGAAGGAAATCAAGGAAGCAGTTGGCGAGACGGCCAGGGTTATCGGAGAACTTGGCGAATCCTCGAAAGAGATTGGTGCTATCGTAGACGCTATCTCGTCTATTGCTGAGCAGACGAATCTGCTTGCACTCAACGCGGCAATTGAGGCTGCACGTGCCGGAGAGCATGGCCGTGGATTTGCTGTTGTAGCAGACGAGGTCAGAAAGCTTGCTGAGCAGTCCCGGGAGCAGGCAGGAGAGATTGCAAACCTCATTCATGGTATTCAGCAGGAGTCCCAAAATGCTGTTGATGTAATGCAACAGGGCATTGAAAAAGTCGATGGAGGAACAGTAGCCGTCGACAGCGCGGGCTCTACATTTAATGAAATCGTGAAGATGGTATCTCAGGTAGCAACGGATTCAGAACACATGGCAGAGCTGGTTAAAAACCTCAAAGGAGGGGCAGACCATATCACAGAAGCCATCGAATCCATTGATGAGAAGAGCAGAAGCGTTGCATCCGAGGCAGAATCTGTATCGGCAGCAACGGAAGAGCAGACGGCCTCCATGCATGAGATTGCAGCGGCAAGCCGCAAGCTTTCCGAGATGGCAGGAGACCTCCAGGAAGTAGTAATAAAATTCAAAACCTGAGTCCGGTGAAAGGAACCCATCGCTCCTGCGCAGCGCGTTCCCTTTCGTTGCATCAAGGACTCTGTTTATAAGTTGAAGGTATGTAATTGGAATTTTGTTGTTAGAATAAGGAGAGATGTGGAATGGGAGATATTTTATCACGGTTTAGCGTCAAAAAGAAAATTATGGTGCTAATTTCGGTGCTCTTTGTTGTTGTGATGTTGGTTTTGGGTGTTGTATTGGACCGCGTCATAACAAAAAGTCAGATGGAAAGCTTTGAAGAGGAGACAACTCTGCAGGCAATACAGGTTGACGCTTCAATGGATTTGTTCCTGCGCGGTTTGCGTGACAGCGTTGTGAACATGGCAAATGATCCGATTCTGAGAAACGGCGGTAACATCACAGTCTACATTGACGGCGCTGCAGGCGCTGACGGTATGATTGCTATGGACCCGCAGGCTAAAGGCGGCTTCGAGCTGCAGGCTTATCAGCTGTTCCAGCGTCTTGCCGAGTCGCATAAGGAGTCTATCTCGGTAGTCAGCTATGGTACGACTGATGGCGGTTACCTCCAGTATCCGGCAGTAAAGCGCAAAAAGGGTTATGATTCCCGTAAACGCAGCTGGTTCAAAGACAGCATGGCAGATGTCAATGCCGTACGTATCACGAAACCTTTCAAGACGTCCAAAGGTACCCCGACGGTCGGTATCTTCGCTACAGTTAAGAGCATGAGCGGTCAGCCGCTTGGCGTTCTCGGTATCAACATCGACCTTCCGGTCGTGACAAACATGATTAGCGAGATTAAGATCGGCGAGACCGGTTATATCATGATGCTTGATTCGGATAATGTCATCATTGCCGATCCGAAGCATCCTGATGCAAACTTCAAGAAGCTTGCTGAGTCAGAGCTTGGCGATATTGCTTCTTTGGATACGAATGCAAAGGGACTCAAGGAAATCAGCCTGGACGGAACATCCAAGATTGTAAATGTTTACAGCTCAAATGAGACAGGCTACAAATACGTGACAGTCGTTGACAAATCCCAGCTTATGGCCGATGTTAACAACATGCGCAAGATTCTCGTGGTTGTGCTTGTAGTTGCTCTGGTTCTGATTTTCTTCGCAACGATGTGGATTTCCAATATCATCGTTGCTCCGCTCAGAGGGCTCGAAGCTTCGGCAGAGCGCATTGCGAAGGGTGACCTTCGTCAGGAAGATTTGCAAATCGAATCTGATGACGAAATCGGACACCTTGCAGAGTCCTTCAATCAGATGACGAAGCAGCTCAAAAATCTTCTCAGCAAGATTAAAGGCAGCTCTGATGAAGTATTCAACTCCTCAGCACAGATGTCTCAGGGTGTCGAGCAGGTAGCGCAGACTATCACTCACGTAGCCGAGAGTGTCGGAGATATCGCAGAATCTGCTACCAAGCAGAATGAAACCATGAACGGCATGGTCGATAATATCCGCGATATGGCTGATCAGGTAACTAATATCGCAACATCCTCCGAGGAAATCAGCAAATCCTCCGGCAAAGCAGGTCAGGCCGCCCTCGATGGCGTCAATGCTATTGAGTCCGCTGTTGAGCAGATTCGTGACGTGTTCAACACAGTCAACGATTCCGCGAAGGCTGTCGGGGAACTCGGACGCCGTTCCGAAGAAATCGGAGAGATTGTCGGCACTATCAAGAGCATCGCAGAGCAGACGAACCTCCTTGCACTCAACGCAGCTATCGAGGCTGCCCGTGCCGGTGAACAGGGCCGCGGATTCTCCGTCGTCGCTGACGAAGTCCGCAAGCTGGCTGAACAGTCTGCTGAAGCAGCTCAGGAAATCGCTGAAAAGATTGGCGGAGTCCAGCAGGTCACAGTACAGGCTGTTGAAAGCATGACGGCAGGCACAGAAAAAGTTCGTGTCGGCAGCGAAGCAGTTGAGGACGCAGGCAAACAGTTCAAACTCATTGCCGACCACATCCGCATCGTAGATGACATGGTAAAAGAATCTGCAGTCAATGCTACCAAGGTTGCTGAAAAGAGCAAAGGAGTTCTTGCGGACGCAGAAGATGTCGAGCGCTCCACGAAGAAGGTCACGGAGAACATCACATCTATCTCGGCTGCTACAGAAGAGCAGTCCGCTTCCATGGAAGAGATTGCGGCTTCCAGCCACCACCTCTCCAGTATGGCAGAAGACCTCCAGAAAGAATCCAGCCGATTCAGATTCTAAACGCTTAATAGTGTTTGGGTTTTCCATGTAAATAACAACGAACACCTCCTGATGATTAAGGTCATTGGGAGGTGTTTTTTTGTGCGACTTGAGTCCTGATAAGGAAATAAAAGAAAAATTTTTATAAAATTTTTAAATAATTGCTTAAGATATTTCATTTATGGCCGATGTATAAGTAGAAGAATTTAGCGGGCAGGCATTCTGAGGACAGAATGCAGTAGATACCGTTCATGATCAAGGAGGAAGAAATCATGGCTATGGTAATTAAGAACAACAAAGAATCGTTGAACACGATTAACACGCTTAATAAGAATAATAAAGCAAAAGGCAAGAGCATGGAGCGTCTTTCCTCCGGCATGCGTATCAACAGCGCTGCAGACGATGCATCGGGACTCGCAATCTCCGAGCGCATGCGCACGCAGATCCGCTCCCTTGAGCAGGATAATGCGAACACTCAGAATGGTAACAGCATGCTGAAGGTTGCTGAGGGCGCTGTGGCAAGCACAGTTGATATTCTCAAAACCTTGAAGGAAAAGCTCATCAACGCTGCGAACGATACCAATACTGACGCAGACCGCGCAACAATCCAGCGCGAGTTCGACCAGATGGTTGACCAGATTGATGATAATGCGAATGTAACCTACAATGGAAAAATTCTTTTGGATGGTTCGCACAATAGTCAGGTCATTGAACCGGGAACGAAAACGGTGTTTGCAAATCAAAGTTTTTATGAGTGTGATGACCCAGATGAAACAACTTCAAGTATTACGTTGTTAACTCAATTAAAAGATCATAACGGGATTAGCCTTGGAATTCATAAATCTGACAATGTTACGGTTTCCTATGTTAAACAAGGGGTAACACATACGAAGATATTCCCTGTTTATTCAGCGGAGCACGGGACGCTGGCTTTAGGTGATATTTTCGGTGGCTATGATGATGATGATTTTGGTGCTGGTGACATCATAATGAAAGATGACGTTACCGATGTAGTTGGAACGGATGCTCACGGAAATAAGGTATATACAGCGGACCATCATGCGGCTGTAGTTTATCAGGCTGAAGTGGAGGGCGTTGAAGGACAGATTTCCGGACTTACGATTTCTATCACAGACCGTTATGGAAATATTAATAAGAATGCGAATGCAATTCTGGATAATTTTACTGAGGTGATTCGAGCTGAGAATCCTTCGCCGGATAATTCCATTGTTCTTCAGGTAGGTACGAAAGCGAATCAGGCAGTGAAGATTGGTTTTTCGGATATGCGCAGCACGGCTTTAGGACTTACATCTACTAGCGGTTCGAAGCTGAACATTTCCACTCAGGCAATGGCGAATGCCGCAATCAACGTTGTGGAGACAGCGCTGCAGAAAGCGCTTAATCAACAGACAGAGATTGGTTCTGTGGAAATGCGCCTCGGATTTACTTCCTCGAATATTATAGTATCAAAGGAAAACACGCAGTCTTCTGAATCTGTCATTCGCGATACGGATATGGCGTCGGAAATGGCGGAATACACCAGAAACAATGTGCTTGAGCAGG
>JAILNL010000148.1 GCA_024691625.1 Schwartzia sp. (in: firmicutes) | reverse complement strand
AGTATCTCGTTTTCCATATTGCTGAATCAGAGCCGTCAGCACTTTCATCACGGCAGTTCACTGTCACTGATAAAGAGATAGTTGAAGCTTCGGTTGAGCTGGTAAACTTACTTTGTAATGAAATCCCTAAGGACTGCCTTCTCCTTTTTGAAAATCTCTGGTGGCCCGGGCTTACTCTTTTAAAGCCAAGGCTCATGGATAAGCTTTTGGAGTCGGTTCGTCATAAAAACTGCGGCTTTATGATGGATACGGGACATCTAATGAATACAAACATTGAACTTTACAATGAAGCGGAGTCTGTTGACTATGTTATTGGGATATACCGCAGACTTGGCAGCCTTCAAAAATATGTTCGTGGAATTCACCTGCATCAGTCGCAGTCAGGGGAATACGTTAAATCCATGATGTCAAAGCGTATTGGTAAAGAACCGGGTGAAATTTTTGAGTATATCCGAAACGTGGACAGAC
Organism: Schwartzia sp. (in: firmicutes); assembly: GCA_024691625.1. Taxonomy (GTDB): domain Bacteria; phylum Bacillota; class Negativicutes; order Selenomonadales; family Selenomonadaceae; genus Schwartzia. Next base: position 1,698 of record JAILNL010000148.1, on the reverse strand, counting down.
ATCTGCCGTTTCGCACGACAGACGTGAAAAGGATATTGGAAGAGGTTCAGCCTGAATATCTTGTACATGAATTTTTGCCGGAGTCCACAGAGGACTGGAATATGAAGCTGGCAGTACAGCGTCATGCACTTGGACTTGTATAGCTTGGGAGAGGATATTTTTGCAGTACAAAAAAATATGTCTGCTGCTTTGCCTTTTTATAACTGTTTTATGTCTTGTGGGCTGCGGAGTGGAAAAACAGAAGGAACAGAGTGGTGGAATTGAGGTAAAGGATTATCAGGGGACGACGGTAAAGATACCGAAGAAGCCTGAACGGATTCTGACGCTTTCCATTTATTCTGATGAAATGGTTTTGGGTATGGTTCCGTCATCAAAGCTTGTTGCAATCAGTAAATTCCTTGATGACCCGAAGGAATCTGTCGTCGTCGAAAAGGCTAAACGCGTACCCGAAAAGGTTATGGATCCGTCTGTAGAACAGATTATGGGTTGGAAACCTGACATTATCATTGCCAATACATGGACGAACATGGAAAAGGTCACGGCGCTTCGTGAGCTTGGATTTCCTGTTGTCGTAATCGGGCCGGGGAATTCCTATGCGGACATTCAGGGCGATATTCGTCTTATCGCGCAGAGTATTTCCGAGGAAGAAAAAGGGCAGCAGATTATTGCAAAGATGGATGAGATACGCGACGATATCGTGAAAAAGGTGGAAAAGATTCCTCCTGAAAAACGTAAGTCTGTGACGCTTCTGTCTGTCATGCGGCAGTATGGCGGGGCAGGGAGTGCCTTTGATGATATGTGCCGACTTACTGGCGTGCGCAATGCCATCGCTGAGGTTGGCGTGAAGAACGGACAGGTTCTTACAAAGGAGCTTCTCGTCAAATCCAATCCTGATTATATTCTTCTGCCAAGCTACGATGATAAGGGAACCTTTGACATTGATGCATTTATCGCATCTTATTTAGAGGATCCATCTCTGTCATCCATGCGCGCGATTCAGAACCGTGCACTGATATTCCCCAGGGAAAGCTATATTTATAATTCTTCACAGGATTTTGTGTTTGGAATGCAGGAGCTGGCGTATGTAGTCTATGGTGATGAATTCGCGCAGGAACCGAACCGACACATCTCATTCTCGGGAGAAGAATAAGAAATCATTGATGTGTTTTTTCAAGTTTCATAAATGCAGAAACGCAAAAGGCGTCCGGTTTCGGGCGTCTTTTTTCTATGAGCATGGAAAATTTTACTCAAATAGTAATGATTATCAAAATCATTCTCAAGTCCTATTGTTACGATGCAATTTTTCTAATATTCTTTTTATTGTGTTCTGTAAAACGAATAGGAGAGGAAGGCGTGAGAATGAAAAAGAAGTGGGTTAAAGCAGCCGTATTGGGGGCGGTTCTTGTCACAAGTGCAAATGCGTACGCGGCAGAGGCGGAAACGGCTGAACATGAGACAGTAAAAAAGGAAACAGCGGAGAGTCTGGATGAGTATGTAATTGACGAGACCATCGTTACGGCGACGCGCAGTGAAAAACGTGATGTGGATATCCCGGCTGCGACGGATGTCATAACTGCGGAGGATATAAAAGCAAAGGGCGCAAAAAACGCGGCGGAGGCACTTTACTATACCAACGGTTTTATTGCAAAGACTCATGGACCAATCGGTGCATCCTTCGGCACCATGACCAACGAAGCA
>JAILNL010000126.1 GCA_024691625.1 Schwartzia sp. (in: firmicutes) | reverse complement strand
TATCCTTTACATTCTTTTTTATTGATATCAGTGAACCCGTCTCAATATAATCATATCTTCCATCTTCCACCAAAAACTTAATCGCCTGTCTTGCCCTTGGAAACAATTGAACCTCATCAAAAATAATGACAGAATTTCTATTTATAAGCTGAACACCCGTGACTGTCTGAAGTCTGAGAAAAAATCTATCCAAATCCGCAATATCGTCAAAGCAGTCTTTTATCTCCTTAGAGACTGCAGAAAAATCTATCAAAACATAAGATTCATATTCTTTTTTTGCAAACTCCTCCACAAGAGTACTCTTTCCTACACGTCTGGCACCCTCGACAAGGATTGCATATCGACCGGCATAATTTTTCTTCCATTCGAGTAATTTATCATATAGCTTGCGCTTAAACACAAACATAACGCACCTCCGCTCAACCGTCTCAAAACATTCATTCCCCCATAATTATTATATACGAAAACATCCGTTTCCCAAGATTTATTTCATAAAAATCATCCATTCCCCCAAAGTTTTTTCTCAAATAATATCCACTTTCCCACTAAATTCATAAACACGAACGATTCTGGCTTAAACCGCAAACAAAAGCACCTTAGAAAGATTTTCATCATTTCTAAGATGCTTATTTTAACTAGACACGCAACACAAAACCGAACATAGTACTTCGCAAAAAATCATGTCTCTTGTACAGTAACATAAAGAATTGCTTCCTCTACGGTCTTAACGCATTCACCCAATAATACTGTAAAACTTTAGTTCGTTTGTGTGCCTGAACTTCCCTGCTGCGCGCGGCTCTTTCGGAGTCTTTTAAAATACAGTTCCATCTTCGGCGGTTTGTGTATGAAGGGGGTCTTAGTAACACATTGCTGCCTCATCAGCTGCAGCGAGAAATTACCCGTATGGTATGTCGGTGTGCTGTTACGGCTGAATGTTTATTTAATTACCCTTTCACCCATATAAATGCCCTGAAGAGGACAAAATACAACGTGCTGTCAAAAAAATATTATTTTTCATTGCAGCGGCGGAATGTCTCCGAGTCTTCCAGTGAGCGTTTCTCAGGTGCGTTAGGAACAAATACGCCGTCTTCCTTTTGCTGCATGAGCCCGAGTTCATCAAAAATCTTTATGGCAAGACGATATGTGTACCCTGAAACACCACATGCAGCTGCCAGCTGTATATCAGTACCGCGCGCCATCTGCTCAGCGCCCGCGCGGCTTCGAATTACACGGTAAATTCCTGCCAGTATTTCTCTTGTTGGCGGTACTCTGCGGCTTTCTGTTTCACGAAGCTCTGACACGCGTGCCTCAACAGACTGCATCCCGTTCCACTCATTGATTTCCGGAACATATGCAATATCCACGGCACCGGACTGAATCATAGGGACATCATCACCGTGGTTCCACATGATTGCACGGAAGCCGCCCGGAAATGTCATCTGAAGATGCTTTCCGTCTCTGCCCATTGTACGTGCCTGTTCAGCCTGTATGTCAAAATCCGCGAAAAGAGGTCTGGGATTCCCCATGCCGTAGGGCTCAAGCTTTTCAAGCTCTTTCATAAGATTGATGTCTATGTCACCCACATGAAACTCCGCTTCAACCTTTAATACAGGCTGGTAAACTTCCTCTTTGATATTATCCTGTGCCCATTTTTCAAGGCTTTCACGCAATGCGTCTATGTGGTCTGCTTCGACGGTAAGTCCTGCCGCCATGGCATGCCCTCCGAACTGAATCATATCTTCCTTGCAGGCAGACAACGCTTCGAATATGTTAAAGCCATCGATACTGCGGCATGAGCCCTTGCCTACACCGTCCTTTATTCCGATAACTATGGACGGTCTGTAATATTTTTCGGTAAGTTTTGAAGCAGCAAGGCCTATTACGCCCGGATTCCAATTTTCACCCGCTACGACAATAACATGTGTATTATCCATGTTCATAGTCTGCATTTTACTGTCTGCTGCCTCAAATATTTCCTGTTCTATACCCTGACGTTCACTGTTAATTTGCGAAAGCTCAGATGCAAGCTCAGCTGCCTTTGCTTCATTCTGTGTTAAGAGCAGTTCTGCCCCTTTTGATGCGGTTTCAAGACGTCCTGCCGCATTCAGTCTCGGTGCTATACTGAATCCCACATGACCGGCGTTGACTTTTTTGCCCTGACACCCCGATACCTCTATAAGCGCACGAAGTCCTGTCAATTCCGTGTCCTGAAAGCGTTCAAGGCCCATCGCCGCGATTTTGCGGTTTTCTCCAAGCAGAGGCACTAAATCTGCAATCGTCCCCAGAGCCGCTACCTCAATATCCTTTGTATATGTTTCGAAGGGTTCATCTCGAAGTTCCGAAAAAAGTGCCTGACAGAGCTTAAAGGCAACTCCTGCTCCGCACAAATCCGAATAAGGATAAATGCTGTCCTCGCGGTGAGCGTCTATGACTGCAACAGCTTCCGGCAGCGGTCCCTCAGGAAGATGATGGTCCGTGATAATCATATCAAGCTTTCCCTGCATTGCATCAACTGCTTCTACAGAGGTAATTCCGCAGTCCACGGAGATAAGAAGATTTGCTCCTTTCGCTGCCAGTTTTTCCAGTGCTTCTGTGTGTATTCCGTAGCCTTCTGTATGGCGGTTAGGAATGTAATACGACACATCGGCCCCAAGGCGGCGCAGTCCGCGAAGCAGGACGGTCACTGCAGACATGCCGTCAACATCATAGTCTCCGTATACTACAATGTGTTCGTTTGTTTCCAATGCTCTTTTTATACGTCCGACTGCCGCGTTCATATCCGGAAGCAGAAAAGGGTCATAGAAGGGTTGCGTATTATACGGATCGAGAAAACTGCGGGCCTCATCGGCGTCCGTAATTCCACGTTCCAAAAGAACTCCTGCAACAAGCCTGCTCACTCCGAGCTCCTGTGCAAAATCAGCTTCCTTTTTTTCGTCATGAGTACGGATTGTCCATTTTTTATCCATATTAATTCGTCTCCGTACAAGTTCAGCCTGCCCCATAAAAGGACAGGCTGAGCTTGTATTTATTCTTTAACTTCTTCCGGTGTGAGGACTTCCACAGGTTCTTCCTGCTTTTCTTCCTCTGCTGTTTTTTTCTTTTTCTTGTAGACCGGTTTTTCCGTTACTGTTTTTTTCGCCTTTTTGCTGTGCGCTTCGCCATCTTTATGAGGTACTTCGGAGTGCTCTTCACCATCAGACTCAGCAGCTTCCTTCTTAGGCTTGTCTGCCGCACGCTTTTCAGCTTTTTTGTTTTCCGCCCATTCACGGAACGTAGCCCACAGCGGGCTTGCGATAAAGATGGACGAATAGCAGCCGCTCATGAAGCCGACGAGCAGAGCAAAGGAGAAATCCTTCGTCGTATCGCCGCCGAACCAATAGAGGGCAAACGTCGTAAAGAGAACCGTAACTACCGTATAGATAGAACGTGTGAGTGTCTGATAGATACTGCGGTTTGCAAGCGCAATGACATCGCCGCCGCGGCGGAAATGAAGCTTCAGATTCTCACGGATACGGTCGAAGATAACGATTGTATCGTTGATGGAGTAACCGACGATAGTCAGAAGTGCCGCAACAAACGAGGAATCAATCTGGCGCTGCGTAAAGGAGAATGCAGCGAGAACGATAAGCACGTCATGAATCAGGGCAAGCACTGCAGCGAGACCGAAGCGGAACTCGAATCGAAAGGAAACGTAGACAACTATAAGCGCCCAGGAAAGGAGCGTTGCCCACAGAGCATTCAGAAGAAGCTCTGTTCCCATTGTTGCTCCGACTTTTTCCTCACGAAGCATCTGGTAGTCTCCGAGCTTTTCTTTCATAGATGCCATGACAGCCTTACGCTCGGATTCCTCAAGGTCAACTGTACGGATAAGAACATCACGCGCCTCAAGAGCATTGGAGGAATCTCCGGAGAGCTGAATCTGCGCGTTATCCAGCTTGTACTGCGCCATGACCTCGCGGACGGACTGAATGCCCACCGGTTTATCAAAGCGCATTTCAATAATCGTACCGCCTGTAAAGTCGATACCAAAGTTAAAGCCCGTAGTCACCATGCAGAAAATACCCGGAATGATGACGAGCAGAGAAAGCAGATACCAGATTTTGCGGCGTCCGACAATATCAAACTTTGCATTCTCAAGCACGGTCACTCACCTCCGTTCCATTTTCACGTGCATGCGCACCCAAGAGGAACGGGCTCGTAACCACGTTCGAGCCTACAAGCATTTTCAGCATGAAGTTCGACAGCGTAATAGCCGTGAACATACTCAAAACAACACCAAGTCCCAAGGTAATCGCAAAGCCGCGGATAGAGCCTGTTCCGAATGCGAACAGAACCATCGCAGCAATAATCGTTGTAAGGTTCGAGTCAAAAATCGTTGTAAACGCACGTTTGAAGCCATTGTTCATAGACATGCGAAGTGTCGAACCCTTTTGATATTCTTCTTTGAAATGTTCAAATATCAGCACGTTGGCATCGACCGCCATACCTACTGACAATATGATACCCGCAACGCCCGGAAGTGTAAGTGTCGCATCAAGGAATTTCAGCGACGCGAGAAGCAGCAGGACATACGCCATAAGGCTGATGTCCGCAAGAAGTCCGGAAAGGCGATAAAACAGAAGCATGAATACGAGTACAGCGCCAATACCGATTGTGAACGCAAACTCACTCTTGTCCTTGGAATCCTGTCCAAGTGTAGGTCCAACAGTGCGTGTTTCAATGATATTAACCTTTACAGGAAGAGCCCCGCTGCGAAGAAGAATAGCGAGGTTATGCGCCTCTTCGAGAGTACGCTGGCCTGTGATAACAGCCTTGCCGCCTGTGATAGGCTCTTTTACGTTCGGTGCAGTCAAAACCTCGCCGTCAAGCAGGATTGCGATACGGCGTCCCACATTTTTCGTCGTGAGGTCAGCAAATTTCTTGCCGCCTTCATCGGAGAAATCAAGGGATACAAGGTGCTGATTCTGCTGGTCAGTCTGCTCTTTTGCATCCTTCAGGTCTGTACCGGTAAGAACAGTATTGCCCTCTTCGTCCTTAAATTCGAGCATAGCAGTTTTACCAATGACCGCGATTGCTTTGTCCGGATCTTTAATTCCCGGAAGCTCGATGATAATTCTGCGTTCACCCTGACGCTGAATCATCGGCTCTGTAAGACCAAGCTCGTTGACACGTTTTTCCATGATATGAAGTACACGCTCCATAGCGTCATGGTTGACCGGTGCTTCCGGTGTGTCTTCTGCTTCAAGTACAACATGCGTACCACCCTGCAGGTCGAGACCCTGACGTATGGAGTACGCCAGCGGCGATACGAATGCGAAGAACAATCCGACGATTGCAGCCACGCATACGATAAGTTTTAGAAATTCCTGTTTCCTCAACTATTTCCATTCCCTTCCGTTTGATTCTTTTTCCAGGCCTCTACATAATCAATGACCTGTTCGCGGACCTCATCCGCGGTATATGCATCCGTCTGTATAAAGAGATTGGCATGCGCTTTCGCGTCAGACAGACGTTTATGCTGAACGTCCAGTCTTTCCTGATCCCAAAATACAAGCCGGCGTTTTTTTATTGCAGGAAGTGTAGCATCAATCATGATGAGTACATCAGGATGATGTTTATTCCAGAAGTTATGTATCCCGGAGTGCTCCTGGGCAACATTATACGCATCATAACCGGCATCCTTAAGTCCTTTTACAAGTGTGGTTTTGCCCGATGCACAGACCCCAACGATTGCAATTCGCATAGAAGCTCCTCTCAGTACGGATATGTTACCGAGATCTGTTCAACTTTAGGTCCCGGCTGCTGACTTCCCAAAATACTCATTACTACAACCGTCATATCGTCAGATGCCTGATCATGGTCCATTTCAAGAGCGTATTCGATGATTGCTTTTGCCACATAATCGACATCCTCTGCAGGATTATCCCGTATGATTGCCATTATCTTCTCAAAATCTGCCTGCGGACCCCCGCGCTTTCTTCCCGCCTGCGCTATGCCGTCAGTGTAAGAAACCACCATCATTCCTTCTTCGAAAGGAACTTCATACATCATAGGCTTCATGTGACGGTTCACACCGATAGGCCCTACTTCATCATCATAGACGGTCTCATATTCGGGAGTTTTGACTATGACGGGACAGTTAGAATTTCTGCTGATAACGACTGTTTCCGTTTCAAGGTCGGCACTCAGCACGGTAAGCGTGCATGAGACTTTTTTATCCTTCATGGCATACAGATAATCATGCACCGCGCGTGCAACTGCGCCGTCCCGTGCGCCGTCTGTCAAAAGCGAAACAGCTTTGTTTACGACCCAGCTGCTGGTATGATGTGCCGCAAGGCCGTTGCCCTGTCCGTCCGCAATAACGGCAGATATTCCGCCGTGGGGACGCTCGGCTATATCACAGCTGTCGCCGCAATAATCCATCGCATATTTCGATGTCCGCGCAATTCCAATCTTTACTTCCATGATTTTTCACCACACTTATTTTTGGCGTTCCGGACAAAATGCTATTCCCTGCTCGGTCAAAATCGCATCAACACGCGCATCCCACGGCTCAGAAGGTACTGTGTCAAAGACCTGACACCCATAAACCACCGCAAGCCGATATGCCGATACAGCCCGCTCAAGGAATGTGTCGTAGTAGCCGCCGCCCATTCCCAGACGGACTCCGTCCTTGGAAAAAGCAACACCCGGCACAAGAATAAAATCCAATGCCGAAGGCTCTACAGGCTTCCTTTTTTCAGGCTTTACCGTCAAAATACCGTATTTTTCAGGAACAAGGTCTTTCATCGAGGAAAATGTGACAGCCTCCATTTTACGGGGACCTGTTACAAGAGGAATAGATACTTCCTTTCCCTCTTCCAGCATTTGCGCGAGAAGCTCTTTTGTATGCACTTCATCCGGCATCGAGGCAAACGCAAAAATCCGCTTTGCCTGCCGAAACGGCGGAAAATCAAACAGCAGCCGCTTTATAGTGCTGCTGTAGGTATTTCTCTCCGTATCCGAAAGGGCTCTGCGGTTTTTCAGCGCATTTTTGCGAAAAAGGCGTTTGCTCTCGGTCAAATCCGATGTCATTCGGACTTCATCTCATCCGAATGCATGTCGACACCGGCTTTAGCCGATGTACGCGTCGAAATATTCGTATTGATTGCGGAACGCGCAATTTTGATGACAACTTTGTCAGCAATCTCAAGATGGATTACATTCTCTTCCATGCGGCTGATGGTTCCGTAGATACCGCCCACCGTCATGACTTCGTTTCCTACCTTCAGATTATCAAGCATTTCCTTACGGCGCTGCTGTTCTGCTTTCTGAGGACGGTACAGCATGAAATAGAACAAAATCATTACCGCCACCAGCGGGCCGTACGTGCTGAGCATTGCTAATGTTTCCTGACTCAAAATTATTCCTCCAGTTCATCTGTAATCTAATTAATTAGTATACAACATTATTGTATTTTTTTGTTAATTTTTCCCACGCATATCATAGTTTCGGAAAAAATCATTTTTGAATTCCGTGAAACGGTCCTCAAGAATCGCCTGACGCATTTTACGCATGTAATCCTGCAGGAACCAAAGGTTGTGCAGTGTCAAAAGGCGAAGTCCGAAGATTTCTCCGGCACGCACAAGATGACGGATATATGCTCTTGTGTAACCGTTGCGGCATGCATAGCATCCGCAGCCGTCCTCAAGAATCGTATGGTCATGCTCAAACACCTTATTTTTCATGACAAGACGCCCGGTCCAAGTCATAGCCATACCGTTTCTTGCTACGCGTGTCGGGAATACGCAGTCAAACATGTCGATTCCCCGCTCGACACCCTCAACGAGGCAGTCCGGAGTTCCGACGCCCATCAGATAACGTGGCTTATTCTCCGGCAGGCGTTCTGCCGTATACGAGAGAACCTCGTACATCATTTCCTTAGGCTCACCAACGGAAAGACCGCCGATGGAATATCCCGGCAGATCCATTTCGATGAGTCTGTCCACGCTTTCGTGGCGAAGCTCCTGATACATACCGCCCTGCACGATACCGAAGAGCCCCTGGTCATCACGTGTCATTGCCTTCTTGCAGCGTTCTGCCCAGCGCAATGTACGCGCGAGAGAATTTTTCGTGTACTCGAAATCAGCAGGATACGGCACACATTCATCAAACGCCATGACAATATCGGAGCCGAGCGCCGTCTGTACGGCAATGGATACCTCCGGTGACAGGAACTGCTTGGAGCCGTCGATATGCGAACGGAAGGTAACGCCTTCCTCCGTTATCTTTCTCAACGGGCCGAGACTGAATACCTGAAATCCGCCGCTGTCCGTCAGAATCGCACGATCCCAGTGCATAAATTTGTGCAGACCTCCCGCTTCACGCACAAGGTCCATGCCCGGACGGAGGAAAAGGTGATACGTATTGCTAAGGATAATTCCTGCATTTAAATCTTTGAGCTCATCAGGGGAGATACCCTTGACCGATGCCTGTGTTCCCACCGGCATAAATATCGGTGTTTCGAAGCTCCCGTGCGGTGTATGAATAATACCCGCGCGCGCTCCCGTTTTCTCATCCCGATGAATCAATTCATAAGTAATTGCTGGCAAACTTTCTGCCCTCCTAAACTAATCAAACAATCTGGACACACCATTTCTATTATAACGCTTTCCTTCCAGTTTTGCCACAGGCAAAACTTCATCTGTCAGCGTTTCAACGAGGCGTTAGATATATGCTAATGTCTGACATGTGCTCGTTCTTTGGCTACAGGGATTCTTAGACATCTTTTCTCCGAGTTATAGAATAAATAGAAATAAAAAGAAAGAATTGAACCAAAAGAAAATCCCGGCTTAGCACCGGGACTTTTTTAAGCGCGCAAGCACGCTGCTATTTCATTTGAATATTGCTTTAATGGATTCCGTGTAAGGCGCGCGCAGAATTCCTTTTTCTGTCACGATGGCGGTAATAAGCTCCGCGTCTGTCACATCAAAAGCAGGATTAAACACTTTAATGTCCTTCGGCGCCATGCGTTCCTTATACCACATCTCTGTGACCTCTTCAGCAGGTCTCTGCTCGATTTTAATATCCCTACCGGTTTGTGATGCCATGTCTATGGTCGAGGACGGAGCACAGATGTAAAAAGGCACTCCAAAATGCTTTGCCACGATTGCAAGCGGCATGGTGCCAATTTTATTTGCCGCGTCGCCATTTGCTGCCACACGGTCGCAGCCTGTAAAAACAGCCTGAATCTTTCCCTGCTTCATGAGTGAAGCCGCCATGCTGTCACATAATACAGTAACATCAAGCCCTGCTGATGAGAGCTCATAAGAGGTCAGCCGTGCGCCCTGCAGAAGCGGACGCGTCTCGTCGCAGTAAATCCTGAAGTGATAGCCCTGCTGATGACCTAAGTACATTGGTGCGGTAGCCGTACCGTAACGGCTTGTCGCCAACTGCCCCGCGTTGCAGTGCGTGAGAATTCCGTCTCCCGGTTTAACAAGAGACAGGCCAAGCTCACCGATTCTTTTGCAGGTATCTATGTCCTCCTGCTGAATCTCTTTTGCCTCTGCCAACAACGCCTGCTTTGCTTCAGCCACTGCGCCGCCGCGCCCTGCAATAATTACATCCTTCATTCGGCGAAGAGCCCATGAAAGATTTACCGCTGTAGGACGTGACGAATTAAGATAGTCCGCTGCCTTTGTAAATTCCTGTTCAAAAACAGCATAGTCTTCTGTGTCGATTGCTTTTGCTGCCAGATATGCGCCATAGCCTGCCGCAACACCGATTGCCGGAGCGCCTCTGACCTGAAGCAGATATATCGCATCCCAGATTTCTTTTTGTGCGTGAAGATGCAGTATTTCCAGCTTGTTCGGAAGCTTCGTCTGGTCGATTATGACGAGCGCAGAGTCTGCGTCATCAAGGGTTACGGTATCATAATCCAGGATATTCATATAAAGCGTCCTCCCGTATACCAGTAATGCACAATAGCCATAACCAAAAGAAAGAGGATAGTCGTCGTATACATAAGCTGAATTGCCGCGAGAATATGATGAGGTCCCAGCTCATGAACAGGGTCTCCCATACATGTGCGGAATGACGGCTTTCCGAAGTAGTAGTTGAGTCCGCCCAGCTGTATACCAAGCGCGCCTGCAACTGTTGACTCGGTAAAGCCTCCGTTCGGACTGGGGTGTTTGTTTGCGTCACGGCACATTA
>JAILNL010000119.1 GCA_024691625.1 Schwartzia sp. (in: firmicutes) | reverse complement strand
AATTATACGCCTCCTAAATAAATAACTTGCCCGGTAATAAAATCACTCTCAGGACTCAGGAAAAAGTCAATGACATTTCCTACATCATCATAAGTTCCATAACGATGTATAGCTTGACGATCAAGTAAATCTTCCAGTTTGTCAGCAGATACTCCACGAATGAGATCCGTTTTTATAGGTGTAGGTCCTACTGCATTTACTGTGATACCGTAATCGGCGTATTCGCGGGCAAGTGTCTGTGTAAGTGACACAACAGCAGCTTTTGATGCCGCATAAACCGCTTCTCCAGCCAGCTTGAGCGGCGTAGCAACCGTAGCAAAATTCACAATCCTTCCAAACTTACTTTTCTTCATAATTTTCGCTGCCTCACGGCAGAAAAGGAACGTACCAATCGTATTGGTTGCAAAGACCTGCTTTACTGCATCAGTCGGTGTCAAAAGAGAGTGATTCATCGATGCTATCCCGGCATTATTGATTAGAACATCAAGTTTACCGCAATTTTTACGAATAAATGTAAAAATTGCCTTTACTGCCTTTTCATCGCCAACATCAGCCCGAAAGTGCACGTAATTATCTGCATATTCCTTTGCCCATTCCGGCTCACTTCTGCTGCAACCAATAACTTTCTCGCCCATAGCAATATAATGCTTTGCTAAATACTCACCAATTCCCTTGCGGGTACCGGTGATTAAAACAATTCTTTCAGCCATTACTCTGCTCCTTCAACCGAGCTTCAATATAATCTGCAAGTGTTCCTATCGTTCTGAAAGGGCTATTTTTCTGAGACATCGCATGTGAATCGGTTAAATCAACTAAATGCCCAAATTTTTCTTCAACCATCTGCTCAATATCCACTACTAAACTGACAAAATCTACTGAATCCAGAGTTCCATCAACACCAAATAGTACACTGTCAGCCCCCTTACTTAAATCCACCGGATTTTCCAACGTGTCATTAAATTCACTGATATATTCAATAATAGCTTCCTGCACTTTGTTCATTTTCTTCCCTCCAAATTATGCATATACAAAATTTTTAAAGAACGGAAAATACTTGGCTACTTTATCTTTTTGTTTAAGCCATTTATCTTTTGTCATTACCAACCGATAAGCCAATCTTTCCTTTCCGTTTTTCATCACCTTATGGTCTTGTTCACGAACCATGTCATAGCCCAACAAAGTATCTAATTTTAAGGCACGTGTATTATCTGCAAAAACATCTGTGTTAAGCTGCAACATTCCCAAAAACTGAAATGGATAATCAACACTAGCATAAAACAAACATAATGCTGCATCTGGTGGTATATCTGATACATCTCCCAAATACGCTCCAGGAGAACATGTATGATTTTCCTCATCATATTCGGTATAACCGATATAACCTATAGGCTGCCCCTTATATTCAAAAACAAAATTACGCTTAAGCGGCTGCTGTTCCATACGCTTAAACCAAGCGAAATGTTCCTCCCATGTAATTTCATGGTCTGTCAACATCATGTCATGCACTTTTGGAGAATTGCGCCAATCAAGCACCATTCGCAAATCCTTCTCTTCAATAGGACGCAAATGATAATCCATTAAAATCTCCGACATAAACCCACCTCTCCCGTTCATAAACGTATACGTTTCTGAATATGGGGTTGTGGTATAATTGTTCTGTAATTATTCCCTGAAAACACTGGGGTTCGGGTTTTTCAAATTTTTATTCTAAAACGTATACGTTTTGAAAAATTTATCCCAATCAAAACAGCACCATTCCAATGTTGTATTCCGACATTGAATGGTGCTTTTTCTCCCTTTCTATACATGCCCTGAAAAAGCTATTTTACAACGTGCTATAAAATATTTTCACAAGCAACAACCTCCCCTCTATATTTTTCTACCATCAGCTATGCTCCATCCCCAGTTCAAATTGACAATATGGTAAAAATACCATATTATGTAAGTGGAGGTATCCCATGTTAAAAGACAATTTCAACATAATATTCTTTGAGCTTGATAACAAAACTTGCCCTGTTCAAGAGTTTCTTGATTCTCTTGATGATAAAATGGCAGCTAAAATATACGGTATGATGGATATTCTTGCAGAACACGGCAACGAATTACGCAAACCTTACACAGAGCATCTTGATGATGGCATATTCGAAGTACGTGCAAAATTCAGTTCAAACATAACAAGGGTTCTCTACTTTTTCTATGTTGGAAAAACTATCGTCATGACTAACGGCTTCGTAAAGAAACAGCAGAAAACACCAAAGGCTCAAATAGATCTTGCCAAGAAATATCGCAAGATTTTCCTTGAAAGAGAGGGTGGTAAAAAATGATTACTTTCAGAGCTTCACTTAATAAACGCCTTAAAGACAAAAATTTTCGCAAAGAATATGAAGATATTCAGCCGGAAATGGATATCATCCGAGCGATAATCAAAGCCCGTAAAGAACAACAAATTACTCAAGCTGAATTATCCGCCAGAACCGGTATAAACCAAGGAGATATCAGCAAACTAGAACGCGGTATGCGCAATCCTTCGCTGCGTATGCTGAAAAAACTTGCCAGTGGCTTAAACATGCAGTTGAAGATTGAATTTCTTCCTAAATCTACAGCCACCGAATAACAATCAATTTTCCCTATAAGTACCCATGCACAATTTCACAAGCTGCTTTCATTCACCCTCTCCCTATTGTCGGGAGAGGGCTTTTTTATACACCCACATTTCTCATGCTGTCAGAATATCGTTAACCCATTTCCGGTTAACCGTTATCAAAATATTGGTTGACGAATATTCTGACGAGTCTTATAATTAAACCGAAATTCATACTGAATTGATTCCTATACAAAGTGAGGCTGTTTCCATGACCACATCTATTTCAGAACTTGCACAAAAAATCATCAACGGCTACCGTATCAAACGAGGCGACGACCTTGAGTTTTTCAAGACCTGTGACCTTGAGGAGCTTGAGCGCGGAGCGGGAGCTATTCAGAAACGCTACCGCAAAAACCATGTCGACCTTTGTTCCATCATCAACGGACGCAGCGGACGCTGCCCTGAGGACTGCAAGTACTGTGCTCAGTCTGCTCATCACTGCACAGGTATCGATGAATATCCTTTCCTTCCGAAGGAAAAAATATACGCCGAAGCAAAAAAGAATCAGGATGCAGGTCTGAACCGCTTTGCCATTGTCACGGCAGGACGTGCTCTTACAGGCGAGGAATTTGAAAAGGCCCTCGATGCATTCCGTCTGATGAAAAAGGACCTCACAATCGAGCTTTGTGCTTCCATGGGCTTTTTGAACGCAGAACAGTTCCATCGTCTCCATGAGGTGGGTGTAACAAGCTACCACCACAACATTGAAACTTCGAAGAGATTTTTCCCGCAGATCTGCACAACGCATACCTACGATGACAAAATCCGTACAATCAAGATCGCCCAGAAAGAAGGGCTCTGCGTATGCTCCGGCGGCATCATAGGCATGGGCGAAGACTGGGATGACCGCCTCGATATGGCAATCAGCCTTGCAGAGCTTAATATCTACTCCATCCCCATCAACGCTCTTATGCCGATTAAGGGCACTGCTCTTGAGGATCATCCGCAGATTCCTGCAGAGGATGTTATGCGCACCATTGCATTCTTCCGCTACATCAACCCGGAAGCAAATATCCGCCTTGCAGCAGGACGCAAGGTCATGCCGGACAACGGAGAGAAGGCATTTATTTCCGGTGCTTCCGCCAGCATCAGCGGCGATATGCTTACAACCTGCGGAACAACAATCAAAGGCGACCTCGCTATCCTCAAAAAACTCGGGCTCTCAAATGAAGGCCCAAATGACTGGGAGGAAGAGGAACTGCAAGTTGCCGCAAGGTAAAACACATACTCAGAAGGACGGTTTCACGACCGTCCTTTTATTATTAAATACATGTTTTCATACTTGTTATTTAGTTTTTCTGCTTGTCTTGCATCATAACAGGGCTAAAGCCGGGTTCATCTCTGCTGAAACACTGACAGAGGAGGTTTTGCCTCTGGCAAAAAGGGAACGAATGCGTTATAATAGTACAACTAACGAAACAGAGGAGACACAGCAGTATGAAGGAACAGCTCAGAATCGGCAGCCATCTCTCATCTTCCGCGGGCTACCTTGCCATGGGGCAGGCAGCCGTTGCGCAGGGGGCGGATACGTTTGCCTTTTTTACACGTAATCCACGCGGAGGCAAAGCAAAAGAGCTGAATCCGAAAGATATAGAAGATTTCCTCGCATTCGCAAAGAAAAACCGCATAGCGCATATTATTGCTCATGCGCCTTATACAATGAATCCCTGCGCGGCAAAGGATACGCTTCGTACCTTCGCCCGTGAGACCATGGCAGATGACCTCCGTCGTCTCGAAATGACACCCGGCAACTATTACAATTTCCACCCGGGCAGCCATGTAGGTCAGGGCGCGCAGACAGGCATTGAGCTTTGCGCGGCACTTTTGAATTATGCGCTGAAGCCCACACAGCACACGACAGTTCTTATCGAAACAATGTCGGGCAAAGGTACGGAAATCGGCAAAACATTTCAGGAAATCGCCGCTATCATTGAACGTGTAGAGCTGAAGGATCATGTAGGTGTCTGCCTTGATACCTGCCATATATGGGACGCAGGCTATGATATTGTATCCCACCTGGATGATGTTATCGCTGAGTTTAACGATATTATCGGTCTTGACCACCTTAAGGCAATTCATTTGAATGACAGCCTTAATCCGCGCTCCAGCAAGAAAGACCGCCATGCATGTATTGGCGAGGGCGCAATCGGGCTTGACGCTCTGACCGCAGTCATAAACCACCCGATTCTCTGCAGACTTCCGTTCATCCTTGAAACCCCTAATGACAGCGAGGGTTACGCCAAAGAGATTTCACTTCTCCGCAGCCGTTGGAAGCCTGAAAAATAAATACGCGTATAAGATAAAAGGGCATCGGCTTTGTACCGATGCCCCTTTTTTATGTTCTTTATTCAGCCTGCGCTGCCTGTGCAGCCATCTGCTGCATTGCCTGCTCTGCTCCGAATTTAATTCCGTCACGCATACCACGGTCATAGCAGTCGTTTGCTGCCTTTGTAAGGTATTCCGTGACAGCGTGCAGAGAAGCATCTATCTCCTGATCTGTCATCTTGTCCGATGCCATCTTGCATACGGTACGCAGAGCTTCCATCGCAGCCTCTCTTGCCTCCTGTGTTTCAGGCTTTAACATCATGTCCAAATTAAGTTCCATTCTTCTTCCTCCAAATTCTGCATGGATATTTGTATTATTTCACGCGGTGAACGCGCGAAGCATCATAGCGGTCCTCCAAAGGACGCTTCTTTGCAGGGTATCCGAAAGGGATTATGGTGAACGGTATAAGCGTTTCCGACATGTTCAGCGCACTTCTGACATGCTCCATATTTTCCGGAATAGGACTTACTCCTATCATTACTCCGCCAAGCCCGAGTGCCTCAAGCTCAAGCAGAATATTCTCCGAAGCTATTCCCATATCAATATCACGGTACTGAGGCGCATTCAGCCCGTCCCGTCTCGAAGCGAGGACAAATGCAATCCGGGCGTTTTTCACGCACATGCTGTACGGTGTCGCCTCAGATAGTTTTACAAGACATTCTTCATTCGTCACAATAAAGAATTCCCACGGCTGCTGATTTTTTGCTGACGGAGCAGCCATTGCAGCCCTCAAAAGCCGCTCTATCTGTTCCTCCGTCGGCATCTCGTCGGTAAATTTTCTCACGCTGTTTCTTGTAAAAATAGCATCCATTCTCCAAAACCTCACTTCACTGTAGCTTTTTACCCTGCCTTCCCTATTTTACCAAAGCACACGTAAAAAAAGAACCCTGCGGGTTGAATCCCGCAAGGCTCCTTTATTAACTCAAATCCCCAGACTCATCAGTGAACCGTCTCTAAATCTTCGGACTCTGCGGAAAAGTCGACATCTTCGCCGTTCTTTTCACGTACAACGACAGCCTCCTGATACTCGAAGCACTCTTTGGCAATGTCGTTGTGCAGCCAGAGCAGGCAGATAAGGTTCGGGATAGCCATGAGGCCGTTCATCGTATCGGAGAAGTTCCAAACGACTTCTAGAGCCGTCGTAGCACCGATGAATGTGATGAGACCGAATACTACACGGTATCCCATGATGACCTTACGGTTTTTGATCAGATACTCAAGAGCTTTTTCACCGTAGTACTCCCAGCCGAGAATCGTGGAGAAAGCAAACAGTGAAAGAGCGATGGAAACAATAAGCTTGCCGTATTCACCGAATACGCTGCTGAAGGCGAGAATAGTAAGCTGTGCGCCGGAAACGACCTTGCCCGTAGCCGGATCAATCGTGCCGAGAACACCCGTAGAAGCGATAACAAGACCTGTGAGCATGCAGACAATCATCGTATCGAAGAATGTACCCGTCATGTTGACATAGCCCTGGCGGGATGCATGGTCAGTACGTGCTGCTGCTGCAGCAATCGGAGCAGAACCGAGACCTGCTTCGTTGGAGAATACACCGCGGGCAACACCCCAGCGCATGGATGTAAGTGCAGATGCGACTATAGAACCGCCGACACCGCCTGCAACCGATTCAAAGGAGAAAGCCATACGGAACATTTCAGCAACACCTGCCGGAACTGCGGAAATGTTTACAATGATGACTACCATTGCAGCGATGAAATAGAACACTGCCATGGACGGAACAATGATACTGGAAACTTTACCAATGCTGTGAATACCACGTACCAGAATAGCAACGGAAGCAACCATTATGATAGCGCCCACCACCCATGTCGGGATGGAATAGCTCGACGAAAGTGCCGCAGCAATGGAGTTTGCCTGCGTCATATTGCCGATACCAAAGGAAGATAAAACAACAAAGATTGCGAACAATGCTGCCATCGTGCTTCCGATGAATTTATTGCCGATACCGTGCTTCATAGCGTACATCGGGCCACCGGCCATTTCACCGACGCTGTTCGTCTCGCGGTATTTAACCGAAAGAACGGACTCAGCGTATTTCGTAGAAAGTCCGAACGCCGCGCTGATCCACATCCAAACCAGAGCACCCGGTCCACCGAGTACCATGGCTGTTGATACACCGACGATGTTTCCTGTTCCGACAGTCGCGGAAAGCGCCGTCATGAGAGACTGAAACGGGGAAATATCTCCTTCATGTTTGTTCTTCTGACGGAAAATCATCTGAACAGCATATCCGAGATTTCTCCATGGCAGGAATTTCAAACGGACCGTGAGAAAAATTCCTGTTCCGACAAGCAGGGCCAGCATTATAGGTCCCCACACGAAATTATTGATATCCGCAAGCAACTTTGATACATCCATTTTAAAGACCCCTTTCACACCTAAGCATAAAATCCATAACCATTTCTAAATCCCCTTAGGATACCACCTCCCCTAAGGGGACGATTTTTATTCCCTTTTCCCTGAGTGTCTGACTTATTTTCTTGGCAAAGACCAATGCCTTCACAGAGTCACCGTGCAGGCAGATACTGTCCGCCTGTACTTCAATCTCTTTTCCGGTTATGGCTTTTACCTTATGATCACGAACCATCGACACAACCCTTTCGATAGCTTCGTCCTCATCTGTTATCACCGCGCCCGGTTTCGAACGGGCGACCAGAGAGCCGTCTTCTTCGTAAGCTCGGTCCGCGAAAACCTCGCTTGCAGCTCTCAATCCTGTCGCTTTCGCCGCCTTGAGAAGCATCGAGCCCGAAAGCCCCATCAATATCAGCGACGGATCGACAGCTTTTATTGCTTCACAGATTATCTGAGCCATGGCCTCATCTTTCCCTGCCATGTTGTACATTGCACCATGCGGTTTTACGTGCTGCAGCTTTATACCTGCGGCATCGCAGAAGGTTTTCAGTGCCCCCACCTGGTACATGACAAGCGTCCGAAGCTCATCAGGCGCGACCTGCATCTGGCGTCTGCCGAATCCCACAAGATCCGGAAACCCCGGATGCGCGCCCACGGCAACGCCTTTACTCTTGCAGAGCTTTACCGTTTTCTCCATAACCAACGGGTCGCCCGCATGAAAACCGCATGCCGCGTTTGCCGAGGAAATATATTCCGCGATATCAGTGTCCATTCCGCAGGTATAATTTCCAAAGCTTTCGCCCATGTCACAATTCAAATCCACTGCATCCATTCGCTCACCTCCCATCGGCTTAGTATTTAAGGTTAACATTCTTTACGTCGGTTATAAGCATATGTCCCGGCGCATGAGTGATTACAAACTCCGGCTTGGATTCCATGATTACATTCTGCGGAGTTACGCCGCAGGGCCAGAATACGGGAACTTCCCCTTCCCTTATGGTGACCATGTCTCCGTAATCCGGATGCATTAAATCATTGATTCCGATTGCCTCCGGAGTACCGATATGAACCGGCGCCCCATGAACTCTCGGCATCTGTCCCGTTATGAGCACTGCCTTAGGTACCAGCTCATGAGGAATCGGCCGCATGGAAACGACCATATTTCCCTTGAAAATGCCTGCCGGTACGCAGGGAATGTTCGTGCGATACATCGGAACATTTCGCCCTTCTTCTATCTGTCGGACAGGTACATCCGCCGCCAGAAGGTCACTCTCAAACGAGAAGCTGCAGCCTATGAGGAAGCTTACGAAATCGTCTCTCCAAAGCTCCGAGACATCCGTGTATTCCCCGGCAAGCTCGCCTTTTTTATAGACGCGGTATTTTGGAAAATCTTTTGCGATATCCACGTCCTCTGCAATTTGATGAAGCTTTCTTGAACCTGTGTCGCTGACCTCAAGGATCGGACATGGCTTCGGATTGCGCTGGGCAAAGAGAAGAAAATCATAAGCGTGCTCTCTCGGAATTGTAACGAGGTTTGCCTGAGCATAGCCTCTGCACATTCCGGAGGTCTGCGATGTAATCTCGCCCTTGCGTATGAGCCGACGCACCTCCGCAGGTGTCATTGCTCCATAATCCATGTGTATACCCTCTTTTCTACCCACCGCTGCGTTATCCAAACATCCTCTGAAACTGCTTCATAAGCTTTGCAAAAAAGGAAGGTCCTTCATGCAGCTTCTGCGCATCCTCAACGGAGATTTTACGGAAACGTACTTTATCACCGGGCCGTGCCTGTGCAAGCATCGGCAAATCCAGCGACAGCACCGTAGCAATCTTTGCATAGCCTCCGGTGGTCTGATGGTCTGCCATCAGTACGATTGGATTCCCGGCCGCCGTTACCTGAATCGAACCGAACACGATACCGTCGGAAACAATATCCGTGCCCGCTTTACTCTCAATCGGCAGCCCCGCCAGACGAAGTCCCATGCGGTCACTGTCCGGCGTTATTTCATAAGATGAACTCAAAAAATCATTCCAGCCCTTTTCTGTGAAGGCTTCGTCCTGCGGTCCCGGTATTACCCTGACCTCTATATCAGATGAATATTTAACCTCATCGGCGGTCAGATCCTCCGCCAACAGTGAAGAAAAGGTTTTCTCATCAGGCTCAGCAGCCTCCAGAAGGTCACCGGCCTTAACAGGTCTTCCTTCCATTCCTCCGATATGACATTTCATATCTGTGGAACGGCTTCCCATGACCTTTGGAACCTGTATGCCTCCATAGAATGCCAGATAACCTCTGCACCCGTTAGTGGCTGCACCGACCTTCAAAACCTGCCCCGGGCAGGCTCCCATTCGCTTATAGCGCGGAACGGGCAGACCGTCGAGCGTTGCCGGCATATCCGCACCCGTGAGCGCAAAAATCATACGGGATTGGAACTCCACGGTAACACCAAGCATTGTCATTTCAAGAACTGCATCTCCGCCTCCTGCGAGACGCACCGCAGTTTCGTATGCATCCAAATCCATTGCACCGCATGGACGGATACCACTGCTTTGATAGCCATAACGTCCGCGGTCCTGAATGGTGGTCAATGCTCCCGGTGAAAGCACGCGTATACTGCTCATACCCACGCCTCCGGATGCTCACGAATTTCGTCGTACTCATCCTCACGGATAGGTACGAAACGGATATAATCTCCCGCCTTGCAGAGAATCGGATTCTCCTTTGACGGATCATAAAAAGCAATAGGCGTTGAACCGATAATGCGCCAGCCACCCGGAGAATCAATGGGATAAACTCCCGTCTGATTTCCTCCTATGGCAACAGACCCTGCCGGAATAGAGAGACGCGGCGTTTTCAGCCGCGGTGCAGCTATTCTCTCATCAAGTCCGCCGAGATAAGCAAATCCCGGAAGAAAACCCAGCATGTACACGCGGTAATCAGTACCCGAGTGAATGCTTATGATTTCCTCTCTTGAAAGACCTGTAACCTGCTCCATGTCCTTCAGGTCCTCACCGTATTTCCCGCCGTAGCAGCAGGGAATACGGAGAATCCTGCGTTCTTTGCTCTCACTTTCCGACGCGGTTATATCCAACCTTTCAATCTCGGAGCGTACCCTTCTCATTGAAGTACGCTCCGGGTCAAACAAAATCAACAGAGACCGGAATGTGGGAATCATCTCCTGAATACCGTCAAGATGATGCTCCTGAATCTTGCGTGCCAAACGGTTAACGGAATCGTTGACTGTTTCGTCGATGTACTCTCCGAAATCAACAACCAGCGCCCGGTCTCCTTCCGGCATGATTCTCATTTCCATACATTTCCGCCCCCGACTTTATCCTTTGGTTTTAGAATCAGCATGTCTGTTAAGACATTAAGCCTTAACCGGCTCGTTCGTTGCTTCAAGGAACTCATCAAGGACAGCCTTGCGGATTTTCTCATAAAGCTCAGGAGCCTTTCCGCCGACAGGCTTTCCATCTACTGTCTCAACTCTCAGGCAGAAGTTAGAGGAACTTGTTACGAGAACCTCATCAGCCTCCATGAGGTCTTTGAGATAGTACGGAGTCTCGCTTACTGCAATGCCAAGCTCTTTGCACTTGCGGATAAGATGAGCGCGGGCAATACCCGGAAGAATCAGATTATCCGTCGGAGCAGTGAACAGCTTGCCGTCCTTCAGGATATGGCAGTTGCTGTGCGCACATTCCGTAACGCGTCCGCCGTGGCGATAGAAAATAGTCTCCTGGCAGCCTGCCTTCTTTGCATGCTCAGCAGCCAAAACAGAAGGAAGCAGATTCAAAGTCTTTACATGGCAGTACAGGAAGCGTTTATCCTCTTCCGTGATGACCTGAATCGGATTCGTGCCATCAGAAATCTTTGCCGGTACGAGCATAACCCAGAGGTTGCCCGGACCTTCGGTAAATGCATGGTTACGGATGCCCGTACCGCGCGTTACCTGATAGTAAACAAACAAATCACCTGTATCAACCATGAGAACAAGTTTCTGCAGAAGCTCTTTCAGCTCGTCCTTGGTCACCGGCATAACGATATCCATCAGTGCTGCGCTGTTGAAGAAGCGGTCAACATGCTCATCCAAAGCGAAAATGTTGTAGTTACGGCTAGGACCTGCATCATAAACACCATCACCGAACCAATGAACGCGGTCGTTCATAGGAATGGACATGCTCTCCAGCTCACCGATTTTACCGTTATAGTACCCAAGATTTTTCATTAGAATATTCCTCCTGTAGTGGTTTTCGAATTTATGATTAACAGACAATCCTTTGCGAAACTTCCGCATGCAGCGCGTCTACAATTTCTTTCTCAATATCTTCGCCGAACCCGTCAACATGCGGTACACGCTCATGCGTAACACCGTCAACGCTTCCGATCTCAACCGTCTGGGATATATAGGAATAAATATCCGAGAAAGACATCAGAAGCGGAAGGCCGCTGAGAATGGAAAGGTATGCCGTAATACCGTAAGCGCCCCAGTTTGAAACGCTTGCAATAACAAGACGGTCAACCGATACGCGGCACGGAACAAGGCTCAGCTCCTTCTGAATGACATCAGCCATGCAACCCATGCCGATTTCATTGCCGCCGTCGCCGACGCCAACAGTGCGGATTGAATACTCCGGCGCAAGCTCAAACAGAATATCCGTTGGAGCATTATGCTCCTTGATGGATTTGCCGCGCATGTTCTCATAGTCATCACGCACATTGATGCCGCAGCGCTCTACAGCTATCATTCCTACCGGACGGTATCGCGTAATGATGTTTCTAAAATCGTCCTCCGTGAAATCCACATCTACCGGAACGACTGCAATGTTACGGATTGTAAACAGAACCGCATAAGCGCTGTCCGTGACGATGACCGGCTCCCAGCCAAGCTTCTTCAAAGCCTGAGCAAGTACAACCGTTCCTGCCGGGCCGTCTGTCTCAGGATAACCTGCTACATAAAAACCCGTCGTAAGGAAAATGACACCCGGTTCCCATGACATGATTTCACGTGCTGCCAGCTCGCAGTACGACTCATCCATGTGTTCCTTGAGCTTAAGCATTCCGCGTTTCGAATGCCTAAGGATAATGTTCTCAATGCTCTCCATACTAGATCCCCCTCTTTACTGTTATCTGACATCCATCTTGTGTTATAATCTTAAGTGATATAGCGTAGTAGTATCTTTACTTTAAGTGTCCAGCTTAATTTAATTAAGATTTTGCAGGTATGCTATGTCTCACTCCACTGTTAAGAAGGGATATTCATGAAAAGCGACCAGCCGGATCATATCGACTACAAAATCATCGAGATTCTCCAGCAGGATGCCCGAACCCCGTTGAAGGAAATCGCCCGTCAGGTTTTTCTTTCCTCCCCCGCCGTCTCAGCGCGCATACAGCGGCTGATAGACGCGCAGTACATTACCGGCTTTCACGCGATAGTCGATAACAAAAAATTCGGCTTCCATATTAAAGCTTTCATTAATCTGGAAGTGCATCAGATGGATAAAGACACTTTCTACCCGTTCATCCGCAATCAAAGCTGCGTCATCGGGTGCAACTTTGTTACAGGTGATTACTCCATGCTGCTCGAAGCGGTCTTTCCCAGTACGGAAAAGCTGGATGCCTTCCTCAACGAGCTGCAGAAGTTCGGCAAAACCAAAACGCAGATTGTCTTTTCTACGGTAATCGAACATCGTGGTCCTGCCATCAGTGAGATACTGCCAAAATGAAAACAGGCTAGGCGCTTGCCCTGCAGGCGCCATTGCCTGTCTATGTTTCGCATTATATACCCCTGCAGTATAAATAACAACGAAAATATACGTATTCTGTTATACTTAACTTTTTTGTCTCCTAAACTTCATTCTTCACAATTTTTAGACATTTTAGCTTAATTTTATTAAGCCGTTTTTTGTATACAAAAGATTTGCACACGACACAAAGACATGATTCCATTTTGAGAAAACCCAACTTTATATTTTGTATACAATTTGTTTTGAAAAATAATGTTTATCGTTGCAGAAAAACGTATAGCTATATCGTATAAATAAAATAATAAGCGCAGTTGATGAGTCAATCATCAACCACGCTTTTTTGCCCTTATATTGCAAACGATTCCGCTATACAACACAAAAATGACAGGATTCTGTAAAGAATCCTGTCATTTAACGTTTATATTATCAGTAGAGCTTTGCGCCTGCCGGGATATGGTCGTCGACCATGAGAAGGTGCAGCCTTTCTTCGCCCTCTTCTTTATGTACTGCGGAAAGGAGCATGCCGCAGGAGTCAATACCCATCATTGCGCGCGGCGGGAGATTGACGATAGCGATAAGCGTCTTGCCGATAAGCTCTTCAGGCTCATAGAAGGCATGAATGCCGGAAAGAATTGTTCTGTCTGTGCCCGTTCCGTCATCAAGCGTAAACTGCAGAAGCTTCTTGGATTTCTTGACA
>JAILNL010000165.1 GCA_024691625.1 Schwartzia sp. (in: firmicutes) | reverse complement strand
TCCTCCTCAAAATCATGCTCCCATTCACAGGCAGGCACAAGAACACTGTTGTCCGTCCCTGGGTGCAGCATAACCTCTGTCGTGCCCTCGCCCATAGTCTCTGCCATCTCGCGGAGATAGCCCTCGCTGACTGCCTCTCCGTCAACAATGCCGGCAAAAGCATCAGGAGTCTTCATGCCTCTTGCATGTGCCTTGTGCCTTGCCATACGCGCAAGCGTACCAAGCCCCAGCCGCCCTATAAGCTGTCCCGGACTCATTTCATCTCCGCAGAAAAGGTCGATTACAGGCACACGCGCAGCACGGATACCTGCCTTCTGCGCAACATCCAGCGCAGTATCAATAATCCCCGGCAGCGTGTGCATATGCTGGTGGCTGTCTATATGCGTAAGCGCAAGCCCCGTACTCATCATCTTTTCCATCTGGGCCGAAAGCTCACGCCGCAGCTCCTCCATGGAAATCTTTCCCATGAGAAACCTTTTCACGAAAACATTATGCGTATCATAAAAGACACCCTCAGATGTCACGAGAGAAGGAATTTCCTCAGGTGGAAGAACAGGGAATCCGTTCACCAGAGTGAAATGCACGCCGACACCAAGCTCCTTATGTGTCCGTGCCACCTCAACGGCCCCGTCAAAAGCCTTTCCTCCCGGCATTAACGTCGCAGAACGCAGAAAACCCTTCTCGGCCGCCTGCGCAACAGCCGCATTAATAAGCGGATGACGTCCGAAATCATCCGCATTGACAATGATACGCTTCAAAACAGTTCCCCTTTTAATAATTCAGTAAATACCATACGTAACCGACAGCCACAACCTGCAGAAGCAGGATAACCGGCACGCCGATCTGAAATTTCAAATGATGCGTCTTATGACGGAACACAATCATCCCCAAAAGTGCTCCCATACTTCCCCCGACCAATGCTATAAGCAGCAGAAGAGCTTCAGAAATCCGCCATTTCTGCTTCATAGCAAGCATTTTATCGGCACCGTACATCAAAAAAGCAATGATGCTCATTACAGCAATATAGCTGGAAAAATACAGTAGCATATATACGCCTCCATTGATGCAATTTTTTGTCTGTCTACCGGCTCTGCCTACTAGACTAGCACAACTGCCTGCTCCCCGCAACAATCAGCGGACAAGGAGCACAGGCACACTGCAGTGATGCAGGACAGAGTGGCTCACGCCGCCGAGGATTACATCCTGCAGCGTACCAAGACCGCGGGTGCCCAGAACAATCATGCTGAAGCCTCCGTTTTCTGCCACATCAACTATAACATCAGCAGGAGATCCTATCTGCACCATAGTATCAAGTCCCACTTCCTC
This sequence comes from Schwartzia sp. (in: firmicutes), assembly GCA_024691625.1. Taxonomy (GTDB): domain Bacteria; phylum Bacillota; class Negativicutes; order Selenomonadales; family Selenomonadaceae; genus Schwartzia. Next base: position 2,095 of record JAILNL010000165.1, on the reverse strand, counting down.
GGGAACCTGTTTCGTATACGGCTGCAGAAGCTTATAGCCCTGCTCCTTAAACTCCGTAGGAACATAGCCGCCTGCCATGGACCTTTCAAGCATGGACATCTTGCGGTTCAGGTCGACAACATGCAAAAGCGTAAGCTCGCCCCGCACCAGCGACGCAAGATACACCGCATGCCGAAACCCACGCTCCGACTCCACCGACCCGTCAAGCGGTACAAGAATCTTCCGATAACGAACATCCTCCACTGCAGCCATAAGATCCGCCTCCGTTTTCTTAATCCCCGTGTTTCTTCAAACATACGAAGCACCTGAACACTTATTCGTGTATGTAACACACTTTCCATTTTACCACATAAAAAAAGAGCTGTGAAAAATATCATTATAAGCCTTCTCCTTTAGGAGAAGGTGGGCCCGTAGGGCTCGGATGAGGTGCTCCCCAAAGTGCCTACCATGTTAGATAGCGGCCAGCTTTTGTGTACCTCATCCACCACTGCGTGATCCCCCTTCCCAAAACGGGGAAGGCTCTAAAAAATACTTTTCAAAGCTCGTAAATTCAATAAAGTTTTTACGCCTTTTCGTACATATCTTCTATGCGTGCAACAGAAAGAGTCGAGACAACGTCTCCTGTTACATTCAGCGCCGTATGAATCATATCAATCGGGCGGAAAATACCTACAATCATTCCCATGATAGTAGCCGGCAGGCCCATCGTGCCCAGCAGCATGACTGTCAGAACAATACCGCTGTTCGGAATACCAGGCGTACCGATTGAAATAAGAGTCGTTATAAATATGAAGCTTGCCTGCTGCGCAAGTGTAAGGTCAACACCATATACCTGCGAAACAAACATAATCGTAACCGCATAATACGCCGCGATACCGTTCATATTTATAGTAGCGCCCAGCGGCAGCGTAAAGGAAGCAAGCTCATGCTTCACCTTGAACTCCTGCTCGGTAACCTTAAGGGTAACAGGAAGAGTACCGGAGCTGGACGTCGTGCTGAATGCCACAAGCCATACCTCGGTAATCTTTTTGAAAAACTCCGACAGAGGAATATGCGCAATGCCTCTGATCATGAAAAGATACAGGAACACTATGATGGAAAGAGCCGCCATGTAATGCGTAAAGATGAATTTACCCATGACGCCGAACACGGCAAGCCCGTATTCGCCAACGCTGCAGGCTGCAAGAGCACATACACCGAACGGAGTAGTCTGCATGACGAGGTCAGTAACCTTAAACATTATCTGTGTGCCCTCATCAATGAGCTTCTTCACAGTCCCGACACGGTCTCCGAGAATCGTAATCGTCACGCCCACGAACACCGCAAAAACAATGACCTGCATGAGCTCGCCCTGCGCCAGCGCAGCAATAGGATTGCTCGGAATCATTCCGAGAATCGCAGAGCCAACGGACATAGGCTCAGCCGCCTTGATAGGCTCTCCCGAAGCCTGAATATCGTACATACGAAACCCCGTCCCCGGGCGGATGATATGCGCGACAACCAGACCAATAACCGTTGAAAGCACCGTGGTTACCACATAAAATCCCATAACCTTCGTACCAATCCGCCGCAGCTTCCCGATATCACCGATACTTGAGATACCGCTGATAATAGAACAAAAGATGAGAGGTATCACAATCATTTGGATGAGCTTCAGAAAGACATCACCAACAGGCTTTACCACCACAACGTCCTTGCCGAAAATCATCCCCAATACGATACCTATGCCAAAGCCAATAAACACCTTGGCACTCATACTGAGCTTTCTCATACATCCCCAACTCCTAATGTGTGTTCAGGTTTACACAATTACACACAAAAATAAAAATCGTTACAATTATAACGCATTTGTTCAGGTTTTGCTAGATGCAAAACTTCTTCTGTCAGCGTTTTACCCAGGGGCACTAGCTTCGCGTCGCAACGAGGCAAAAATTTTTGCCGAGTTATATCGCATTGTTTTGAGTTTGCCAACATAAAATAGCATTCAAGAAAATTTTCGACTGTCCTTTATCCACAGTCTCCACTATCAACAGCCTTCAAAAATCCCCCCGAAATTGTAATCATGTATATACCTTCCATTATTTTAATATGCTAT
>JAILNL010000072.1 GCA_024691625.1 Schwartzia sp. (in: firmicutes) | reverse complement strand
AACGAATGCCTGCGGGAATATTCTACTGCAACCTTGCCAATCCGACTGTACCTCTCGGGGAACGGGCTGATGTGAACGAAGCGTTGAAAAAGGTTGCGGATGAGCTTCGTTTTAAGGGCTGGTTTATTGAAAGTTCTCAGCTTATACAGACGATTGACAGTACGAACACGTATCTATGCGTAAAACTGAAAAAAGGAAATGAATTGCCTGCGACGAAAAACACAAAGACGCAGGAACAGTTAAAGACCATTTTGGATTATACGGAAGCGCATCTTACCGAGACTGCTGAAAATATACTTCAGGGTGATATTCGGGTCCGTCCGTTCAAAAACAAAAAAAGAAATGCCTGCAAATATTGTCAGTATCGCTCAGTATGCGGTTTTGACGTGAAAATCGGAAGCATGGAATATGTACCGGACAACATGGATGATGGTGAGATTTTGTCGGCCATGAAGAAGAAAATTGAGAAAGGAGGCGGCGGGAAATGAGTTCAGTTAAAAAAGATACTCCATCGCCCGACCAGGAAAAAGCGATACATCTGACCGGAACTGATATGCTCGTTTCGGCAGCTGCCGGGTCGGGCAAGACATTTACTCTCGTAGAACGTATTGTAAGCAGTATACGCGAGGGGCGCTGCAACATTGATGAACTGCTGGTCGTTACATTTACCAATGCGGCGGCTTCCGAAATGCGGGAGCGCGTGGAGAAAAAGCTGATGGAGGCATCGCGGTCGGATAAAAAGCTTCGTCAGCAGCTTATCCGTCTTCCAAATGCATCGATTTCTACGCTTCATTCCTTCTGCCAGTCTCTGATACGGCAGAATTTTACCGAGCTTGACCTGGACCCCAAATTCCGTCTCGGCGGTGAGCAGGAAATCGGTCTTATAAAACAGTCAGTAATAGAGGAACTGTTCGAGGAAAAATATGCGGAAGGCGACAAAGAGTTTCTTTCATTTGTGCGTCAATATGGTTCGGACCGCGATGACAGCGACCTCCATGAAATGATTTTAAGCATGTATAACTTTTCACGGAGCCAGCCGCAGCCCGAGGTATGGTTGGATAATCTCAGTCAGAGCTTCGACATAAAGCAGGGCGCATTGTTAAAGGATACCGCATGGTTTGAGGAAGCATCCTCTGATGTTGCAAGAGTTCTTGAAAGCACCGTGGATAAAGCGGAATATCTTACCCGCCGTTCGCTTGAAACCGGGTGCGATGCTTATGAGGAAGCATTAAAAAATGACAAAGAACGCGCTGAAAAGCTTATCACCCTGTTAAAGCAGGGTGACTGGGATGCTGTAGGCAGAGGCATGAGAGAATCTTTCATGAGGTTTAAGCCGCTCCGAAATGGCGATAAGGCGGCGCAGGATGAAATCAAAAACGGCAGGGAAGAATATAAAAAAGCTTACAAAAAAACAGCAGAAAAGTATTTCTTCGCTTCAGAACAGGAGATGCTTGATGACCTTCGGGCAGTAAAGCCGCTGGCAGACGTTTTGTGCGGTCTTACAAAAGCATTCTCGAAAGAGTTCAGGAAAGCAAAAAAGAAAAAAGGAATGCTTGATTTCAATGATCTTGAGCATTACGCGCTGCAGCTTCTGATGGAAAAAGACCCGGAAACGGGATGGCTTACCGGAAATGTAACGGAAACTGCCAAAGACCTGCAGCAAAAATACAAAGAGGTCATGGTGGATGAATATCAGGACACTAACGGGGTACAGGAGGCTATTCTGCAATGCATACAGAATGGAAAAAATTCTTTCGTCGTTGGTGATGTAAAGCAGAGTATTTACAGGTTCAGACTGGCAGATCCAATGCTTTTCCTTGATAGGCAGATTTCGTATATTAACAAGACTAAAAACGGACAGGCTCTGTTTTTGAAGGAAAATTACCGCAGCAGGCCTGAGGTGCTGGGGGCAATCAATTACCTCTTTTCCCAGTTCATGGTAAAACCTGAAATGGAGCTTGATTATGACGCGGATGCGGCTCTTTACGCAAAGGCGGATTATGGCAATCCGCCCGTGAACAGCTTTGACGGCGCGCCTGCCGAAATGCTCCTTGTTGATATGGAGGACAGGGATGATGAGGAAGGCGAGGAGCTTGGCGGTCTTGAGCTTGAAGCGCATATAATTGCGAAGCGCCTTATTGAGCTTAAAGAGAATGATACCCAGGTATTTGATAAGGATAAAAAGCAGTACCGTTCCATATGCTGGAGAGATATGGCTGTGCTTATGCGTTCTGTTCATGGAAAGGCACAGACGATTGTAGAGGTGCTGAGAAATTACGGGGTGCCTGCCTATGCTGCCGCGGACGCGGGCTATTTCGAGGAAATCGAAGTGCGGCTCATGCTCTCGCTTCTTTCAGTAATTGACAATGCACAGCAGGATATACCTTTGGCGGCCGTGCTTCATTCTCCTATTGGAGAAATGACCGCCGAAGAACTGGCTGAAATGCGTGCTGAAACACCGGAAGGCGGACTTTACAGTGCGTTTTGCGCATCAAAAAATCCCAAAGCTGTCAGATTCCGCGAAAAGCTGGCAGTTTGGCGGCGTATTTCGAGACGCGTTGGCGTTCCGGAGCTTCTTCATATTCTCTATCTGGAGACAGGCTATTATGATTACGTAGGGGCTCAGCCGGGAGGAATGCTGCGTCAGGCAAATCTCCGTATGCTCAGCGACCGTGCTGCAGATTATGAAAAAACAAGCTTCAGAGGTCTTTTCCGCTTTTTGCAGTTCATTCGTCAGATGCAGAAACGTAAAACAGACCTTTCTTCCGCACGTACTCTTGGTGAAAATGAGGACGTGGTCAGAATCATGAGCGTCCATATGAGCAAGGGACTTGAGTTTCCTGTTGCCGTCATAGCGGATATCGGAAAAGGATTTAATCTGACGGATACAAATAAATCGCTTCTGATGCACAGAAAACTGGGGCTGGGGCCGTCATGTACGCAGACGGAAGGTCATGTCAAATGGAGATTCCCCACTGTTGCCAGACACGCGGTAGCTGCAAGGCTTATACGTGAATGCAAAGCGGAGGAAATGAGAATATTGTATGTTGCTCTCACGCGCGCAAGGGAAAAGCTTATTCTGACAGGCAGCGTAGCAAAGCTGTCCAAGAAGGTTCTCAAATGGATGAGAGCCCTGCAGTATCCGAAAACGGCATTCCCAGGATATAGCGTGCTTGAAGCCAATTCATGGCTTGACTGGGTAGCTCCTGCCGTAATGCGTGACAAGGAGTGCGGAAAACCTCTTTGCGATATATCTGACTGTGTTGCAGTGGCTCGCGGATTCCCATATGATGCCGGTGCACTCGGAGAATTTAAGATGAAAGTAGAAATATTTCCCGCGTCAGCCGAAGAGGAAGAAGAACCGGACGAAGCAGAGAGAGAACTGGTCAAGAAAATCCGCGATAGACTGCCTTTGCCTGAAACTGAAGAAGGAAAAGAGAAAAAAGCTGTTTTGGACTGGGTATATCCTTTTGCAACAGACACGCCTTCGAAATTTACAGTCACGGAAGTCAAGAATCGTGTGCAGGCATTGCGCCTGAATGAAATAGAGGAAAAAATACCCGAGCTTCCCATTGCATTTCAAGAACAAGCGAAAGAACCGGATTTTCCTGTTCCGGAGTTTATGAAATCCCCGTCGGATACTGCTGATACGTCCAAGGGAGCTTCCTATGGTACTCTTATGCACCGTGTACTTGAGCGGCTCACTGATTTGTCTGCTTCAGGAAAAGATGAAATTGAAAAGGCTGTCGACGCGTTGGCGGCTTCAGGTGTATTAACAGAAGAGGAACGTGAGGCAGTCAACATTTCTTCAATAGAGGCATTCTTCAACTCTTCCATAGGACAGCGTGTACGCAACGCCAAAATGGTATATCGGGAACAGCCCTTCAGTATGCTTGTTGATGCTTCGCTTTTCGGATATGAAAAGAAGGGCGGCGCGGAGGACAGAGTTTTCCTTCAGGGTGTAATGGACCTTTTCTTTGAAGAGGATGACGGTGAAATTGTTCTGGTAGATTATAAAACTGACCGTAATACGACTCCGAAAAAAATTTATGAGCGCTATGCGGTACAGTTGGCACTTTACAGTGAGGCAATTGAACGCTCCACAGGGAAGCATGTAAAGGAATGTTATATTTTCCGGTTGTCTGATGGAGATGTTGTTAAGGTTGCGACAGATATGCCTGTTTACGTGAATTCAAAGTAGCTTTTTTCAGAATGTTTTGCTAGCAAAACTTGGGCTATGGCGTTATAATAATACATGATTTTGCGACTTAACAGAATAAAGCAGTCAGGTGCTGAAGCTTAATAGGGAAGTCCGGTCTGATTCCGGCGCGGTCCCGCCACTGTATGAATGAGCATTTTCTAAGATGTCACTGGTGTAGCCGGGAAGGCTGAAAATGCGATGAGTTTAGCCAGGAGACCTGCCTGATTGCAACACCGTACTGCAAATGCAGGCGGCCTACGGTTGATAGGCGGGGTGCGAATGATTACTATGGTTATCTAAGATGGTCTCCCCCTGCCCGTTGACGGACAGGGGGTTTTTTATTGGCAAAGGAACTGCGCGGAGGGTATACGACAGGCGCATGTATGGCAGCCGGAGTCAAAGCCGCTCTTCTGTATGAACAGGGAGAGGAATGCGACTCTCTGGCGCTCAAAGCGCTGGATGATACTATATTGACGATTCCCGTAAAGGATATCAAAGAAACAGAGAATGGAATTATGGCTGAAATCGTAAAGGACGCCGGCGATGATCCTGATATCACCAACGGTGTTTCCGTATTTACGACCATCCGCCACCTGCCTAAAGGCAGCGGGCTGGTGTTCTGCGCAGGAGAAGGCATAGGCACAGTAACGAAGCCGGGCCTTTCCGTGCCGGTTGGAGAGCCTTCAATCAACCCGGGGCCAAGAAAGCTTACCCGAAATGTTGTGGAAGAAATTTTGGGAGCGGATGCAGACCTTGAGGTTACTGTTTCGATTCCTGCGGGGACGGAGCTCTGCAAGCAGACATTAAATCCTGTGCTGGGCGTTATCGGAGGAATTTCTGTAGTAGGAACGACAGGAGTGCTGCGGCCTATGTCCGAAGACGGCTTTAAGAACTCTCTGGTACCGCAGATTGACGTAGCCCTTGCGGCGGGCCTTGATACGCAGGTTTTTGTTCCCGGAAAAATCGGTGAAACCCTTGCTGTTAAGCACGGGATACCAAAGGAAGCAATTATACAAACGAGCAACTTCATTGGCTTTATGCTTGAGGCCGCGGCTGAACGCGGAGTAAAGCGTGTGCTGCTGTTCGGTCATATAGGAAAGCTTGCAAAGGTAGCCGCAGGTGTGTTTTATACACATAACCGAATCGGAGACGGACGTCTTGAGGCTATCGCAGCCTATGCTGCGGCGGAAGGAATGCCGCAGGAGGGCGTAATAAAGATTCTGAATTCAACAACAACAGAGGATGCTTTGTCTGTCCTTGAAGAACATAAACTCGTATATGTATGTAATAGACTTGCAGAAAGAGCAAGTGTCAGAGCCGAGAGATTTATTTTCAACAAACTCAAGGTGGGCACTGTACTTGCGACTATGCAGGGCACCATTCTCGGAATGGATGCAAACGCCATAGAGATGGGAAGGGACTTTCATTGGGATATAGAATCATAGTAGCCGGTATCGGACCGGGCAATCCAAAATATGTACTGCCTGCCGCGGCCGAGGCGATTCAAAATGCCAAAGTGCTTGTGGGAGGCAGTCGTGCGCTTGCTGATTTTGCGCGTGACGGACAAATGACAATGCCCATACGAGGGGATATTCCCGCTGTTATGGATTTTATTCGTAAGCATCTTGAGACTTCAGATGTTGTTACAATGGTCTCGGGAGATCCGGGTTATTATTCCCTGCTTGACGCGCTTCGGCGTGAATTTTCAGAGGATGTAATTAATGTTATTCCCGGTATCAGCTCGGTGCAGTATGCTTTTTCAAAGCTTGCTCTGCCCTGGCATGATGCACTGCTTTTAAGTTTTCACGGCCGTGTGCCTGATGATTCAGCCCTTAAATATGAAAAAGGGAAGATTCTAGGTCTGCTCACGGATGCGAAATACAGTTCCAAAACCATACCGGATGTGTTGATGAAGCATGGATGGCCTGCAGATGCCAGACTTTCCGTTTGCTCCCGGCTGTCGTATGAGGACGAGGAAATTGTCCGCACGACGCTCGGCAAAGCAGCCGATGAAAAGGAACAGACACATTGCATATTGGTGGTGGAAGGATAATGGCATTTCTTGGTATACCTGATGAAGAATTTATCCGCGGCAAGGTTCCGATGACAAAGCAGGAAATCCGTGTGCTGACAATGGTAAAGGCACAGATTTCAAAGGACGATATTGTTTGGGATATCGGAGCAGGGACCGGCTCGCTTTCAATTGAAGCGGCAAGAATAGCCGAAAATGGTCACGTTTATTCCATTGAGCGCAATCCTGAAGGAATTGAGCTCATAAAAAGAAATATGGAAAAATTCGGTGTCACGAATCTTACGACAATCGAGGCGGAGGCACCGGAGGGAATGGACAGTATGCCGGACTGTGATGCTGCAATAATCGGAGGCAGCGGCAGACATCTTGAGCCCATTCTCGATAAAATCGATGCTCATCTTAAGACAGGCGGACGTATCGTTCTGAACTGCATTACGATACAGACGCTTTCATCATGTCTTGAATATATGAGAAAACATAAGGACCGGTTTACATATGAAGCAATGCAGGTGCAGGTTAACCGCCTGGAAGCAGTAGGTCCTTATGATATGGCAAAAGCCATAAATCCAATTTACATAGTAACCTGCAAAAAGTTTAAATAGGGGGATTTTTTCATGCAGAAGGTTTCAATCGTAGGTGCGGGTCCTGGAGATCCGGAGCTTATCACGGTCAAAGGGCAGCGTCTTTTGAAAGAGGCGGACGTCGTTATTTATGCGGGTTCGCTTGTCAATCCAAAGATTCTTGAGGTCTGCAGAAAGGATGCCGAAATATATAATTCCGCTTCGATGACTCTGCCTGATGTTGTAGAGGTAGTCGAAAACGCTGTTAAGGCTGATAAAAAGGTAGTACGTCTGCACACGGGTGATCCGGCAATTTACGGAGCTATTCAGGAGCAGATGGACGAATTCAATAAGCGTGGAATCGACTATGAGGTCATTCCGGGTGTCAGCTCGTTCCTTGCGACTGCTGCGGCACTTAAACAGGAATACACACTGCCGAACATTTCACAGACTGTTATTGTTACACGCGGCGCGGGCCGTACGCCGGTTCCTGACCGTGAAAGTCTCAGAAGTCTCGCTCAGCATCAGGCAACAATGTGCATTTTCCTGAGCATTCAGATGCTGGATAAGGTTGTTGAGGAGCTTGAGGCAGGCGGTTATCCTGAGGATACGCCGATAGCTATTGTGCATCGTGCTTCCTGGCCGGAGCAGAAGATTGTCCGTGCAACACTTAAAGATGTTGTAGAGAAGGTCAGGGAGGCAGATATTCCGCGTCAGGCTATGATTGTTGTGGGGCGTGTACTCGATACTGAGTACGATTTGTCCCGTCTGTATGCGCCTGAGTTCGCGCATATGTTCCGGCAGGCATCAAAATGAGATGCGCTGTTTTTCCGGTCACGGCAAATGGTATATTGCTGGCAGAAAAGCTTGCTGCTGCATGCACGCCCCATGTTTTTGACATGTATGTCAAGGAGGGCAGACAGGCACCGGATGGGGCTGTCAGATACGCGGTTCTCGGAGATGCCGTTGCTGACACCTTTGGCCGATATGATGCTTTGATTTTCATTTCGGCAATCGGTATTGCTGTACGCATGATTGCGCCGCATATAAGGAGCAAGCTTACAGACCCTGCTGTCATAGTTATAGATGATGCAGCGAAGCATGCGGTAAGTGTGCTTTCCGGGCATGTGGGAGGCGCGAATGCACTTACTCTGCAGATTGCCTCTGTGCTGGAAGCTGAGCCTGTCATTACGACAGCAACTGATGTAAACCGTATTGAGGCTCCTGATGCAGTTGCAGCTGAGCTTGGCATGAAGCCGTGCCCAAAATCGGAAATACAGACACTGAACAGCGCGCTTGTGGATGGAAAAGAAATACTCTGGGCAATAGACAAGGAACTGTCCAATGCGTATTTCTACACACAAAAGCTGAAAAGGCACGGTTTTTCAACGGTAAGTATGACACAGGAAGAAATCTTCGGTAAAAAAGATCTTGCTGTGTTTCTTACAGAAAACGCCGGTAAGGAACGAAAAGGGCTCCTGTATATGCAGCCCAGAAGACTGATTGCCGGAATCGGATGCCGGCGGGATGTACCCGCTGAAGCTATACGCAATGCCCTGCAGAAAGCATGTATGCAGATAGGACAGGATATCTCAAGAGTTTCAGAGATTGCGAGCACTGTTGTAAAAAGCGATGAGCAGGGGATTTTGGAGCTTGCTTCATCCTTGGGCATTGATACTGTTTTTTTCGATAATGAAGTATTGGAAAAGACGATTAAGCGATACCATCTTCCTGAATATGCCTTTGTAAAAAGACAGATTGG
>JAILNL010000020.1 GCA_024691625.1 Schwartzia sp. (in: firmicutes) | reverse complement strand
TGTTCGGGTTGGAAATATCTTCGCTGCCGACAAAGATTCATGAACAGGAGAAATGGATAGAGAGTGAATCGGTCAGACGGCTGATTTGCTTGATGAAGAAATGGGATATAGCGGACGACAGGGTAGATTTGGTACGCAGCGCTATATTTCATGTTGGCTTTCAGCCGCATGAAGCACTTGCTTTTTCTATTACATCAGGCTTTTCGCACTTTAAGCTTCGATGGAGTAAGGGGAAGCGGCTTCCGGCGAAAGTGTATATGGCGATAAAAAGGGAAGCATGAATGAGATGCATGGGATTGTAGCCTATACATAAAATGCATGCGCTGCCCATGGCAAAACTGGAACGAATGCGTTATAATTAATAAGAATGTGCATAAATAAGTGTTGAAAAGCATTTAAGATATTATAGGGGGAGTTTCATTCATGAGTGATGCGAAAAAAGTTTATGTCATAGGACATAGAAATCCGGATACGGATTCCATTTGCTCGGCTATTGCCTATGCGGAGCTGAAGCGTACAGAAGGAGTGAACGCTGTTGCGGCGCGTGCCGGACAGATTAACGAGGAAGCGAAGTATGCGCTGGAGTATTTTGGGGTTGACCTGCCTGTACTGGTGGCTGACCTTTATCCGCGCGTTAAGGATATCATGCTCGAATGCGAAACGACTGTAAAAACGACTGACAGCCTGCGACATCTCGGACAGGTCATGCACAAGAAAAATGTCCGCTCTGTACCTGTCATTGATGAAAATGCCTGCCTTAAAGGTATCGTTACTGTGAGCGATATGGCAAAGCGCTATTTTGAAGAGCTTAACATGGAAAATCTTGAGGCTGCAAGTATAACGATTGCGGATGTCGTCTCTGCCATTGACGCGGAAGTGTTGGCAGGCGAAGCACTCGATACGCTGCTCAGCGGTACGGTCTCCATCGCCGCAGGTAAGCCTGAGACAGTAGCGGCACACGCAGGCGAGGGTGATGTCGTCATTGCGGGCGACCGTGTCTCACAGTCCATGAAAATCTGCCTGCAGAACGGCCCGGCATGCCTTATCCTGACTCACGGAAGCAAGCTGGAGGAAGATATTCTCCCGGTTGTAAAAGAAAAGAAAACCGTAGTCCTTTCTACAAAGTTTGATACCTTCACGACGGCTCGCCTTATCAATCAGGCTGTTCCTGTCGGACATATCATGAATGATAAAGTTATGAGCTTCACTAAAGATGAAATGCTCAGCAATATCAAGGGCGATATCGAAGAAACGAACTATCGCAATTATCCGGTTCTGGAAGGCGGCAAGCTGATTGGTCTTATCAGCCGTGACAATCTCATGATACCTGATCCGGAAAAGGTCATTCTTGTGGACCACAACGAGCGCACACAGGCTGTCGAGGGTATTGAAAACGCAAAGATTGTTGAAATTATCGACCATCACAGACTGGGCGGACTCAAAACTGGCGACCCGATTTATATCCGTGAGGACCCTGTAGGCTGCACGGCAACAATCATCACGGAGATGTATCTGCAGCGCGGCTATGAGATTCCGAAGAAGATTGCGGGTGTGCTCATGTCGGCTATTATTTCTGATACGGTGCTGTTCAAATCTCCGACATGCACGGAGCGCGATAAGGCTGCTGTTAAAAAGCTCGCTGAAATCGCAGGCGTTGACTATGAGAAATACGGTATGGATATGCTCAAGGCAGGCGCAGGACTCGGCAGCATGACTCCGGCTGAGGTCGCAAAGAACGATAACAAAGAGTTCCAGATTGGCGATTACCGTATGCTGGTCAGCCAGATTTCCGTTATGGACCCGCAGGAGGTGCTGGATATCAAAGCTGATATTCTCGCTGCAATGCGCGAGCTCTGCGAGAACGACGGATACGATATGTCGCTTCTCATGGTAACGGATATCCTCAAGGAGAGTACGGAGCTCTTCTATGTGGGCTCTCCGAAGACACTGATTGGTGAAGCGTTCAAAAAGGATGCTTCCGGCGACTCCATTTATCTCCCGGGCGTTATGTCTCGTAAGAAGCAGATTATTCCGCCCCTTACGGATGCCGTACAGCGCATTCAGAATTAAGTACGAAAAAAGGCTGTCCAACAGGGCAGCCTTTTACAATAGGAGGACTATCCTTGCTTAATATTTCCGATTTGAATCCCATGCAGCAAAAGGCTGTGAACTGTCTTGAAGGGCCGCTGCTCATTATGGCAGGAGCCGGCTCCGGCAAGACGAAGGTGCTCACCTATCGTATTGCAAATCTTTTGGAGCATAATGTTCCGCCTTATGCTATTCTTGCTATTACTTTTACGAATAAAGCCGCTCTTGAGATGCGTGAGCGCGTCAACCGTCTTATCGGTGACGAAGCAAAGAATATATGGCTCAGTACGTTTCACTCTTTCTGTGCGCGTTTTCTGCGTTTTGAGATTGAGGCAGGCGGAATCTATAAGAAAAATTTTGTCATCTATGATGCTTCGGATACAAAGGTAGTAATCAAGAAATGCCTTAAATCCATGAATCTTGATGAAAAGCAGTATGCGCCTGCTGCGATTCAGAATGCGATTTCAAACGCGAAGAATCAGCTTATGGGGCCTGATGCTTTTGCGCGTGCTGCCGGGAATTTTTACGAAACCAAGGTAGCGGAGGTTTACCGCATGTATGCGGCAGAGCTTCGCAACAACAACGCGCTGGATTTTGATGATTTGCTTCTTCTGACGGTGCATATCCTTAAGACAAATGATGAGGTCAGGGAAAAATATCAGCGCAGGTTCAGATATATTCTCGTTGATGAGTATCAGGATACGAACCACGCTCAATACGAGCTGACGCGTCTTTTGGCTGCGGGGCACAAAAATCTCTGCGTCGTGGGTGATGCGGACCAGTCGATTTATGGCTGGCGCGGAGCGGATATTACGAACATACTGGATTTCAAGCAGGATTATCCAAACGCGGAAAAAATCATGCTTGAGCAGAATTACCGCTCTACAAAGAAAATACTGGGTGCCGCCAATGCGGTCATTGCCAATAACAGCAACCGCGAGCCAAAGAATCTCTGGACGCAGAACGCGGAAGGAGAAAATATTGTCTCCTACTGCGCAAATGATGAACGCGGAGAAGCTGACTATATTACAAACGAGATTGAAAGGGAAAAGACGCTGTATCACAAGGAATACGGAGATATAGCGGTGCTTTACCGCACAAACGCGCAGTCCCGTGTACTTGAGGAAGGCTTTATGCGTGCGGGAATTCCGTATACCATGGTCGGCGGACTGAAATTCTATGACCGCAAGGAAATAAAGGATATCATTGCGTATCTTCGCGTGATATTCAATCCCCTTGATTCCATAAGTCTTCTCCGTATCATCAATGAACCGAAGCGCGGACTGGGCGATACGAGTATGTCCCGTGTCACTGCTTTTGCTGCTCAGTGCGGCATGAGCGTATTTGATGTTATATCCAGTCCTGATGCGCTTGACTCAGTGGACGGTCTTACGGGCAGAGCAAAAAATGCCCTGACGGCATTTTCTACACAGGTATTTGACTGGCTGTCGGCTGTAGAGCAGGAAGAACTGCCGAGTCTTGTGGAGAAGGTGCTTGATGAGTCGGGATATATCCGTGAGCTTGAAAAGGACAATAAACCTGAGAATCAGTCCCGTATAGAGAACCTTAAAGAGTTTGTCGGTGTGGCAAAGGATTATGTGAAAAGCGGAGAGATTCCTGACCTTGAGAATTTCCTGAGTCATATTTCTCTTATTTCGGATATTGATGACGCGGATACGTCAGATGACCGTGTAACGCTCATGACACTTCATTCCGCGAAGGGACTTGAGTTCCCGATTGTTTTCATGGCAGGAATGGAGGAGGGATTGTTCCCTCATTCACGGACTCTTATGGACGACGACCAGATAGAGGAAGAACGCCGTACATGTTACGTGGGAATCACCCGCGCCCAGCAGAAGCTGTATCTTACCCGCGCCAAGAACCGTATGATATTCGGAAAGCCTTCCTGCTACGCGGCATCGCGGTTCCTTTCTGAGATACCGAAGCAGTATCTTGATGAAAAGGAAGATGAAAACGGAGGCTGGGGCTTTCAGTCGAGAGGACGCGGTTTTTCGCAGTATCAGCCGCGCTTCACATCTCAGCAGACGGGCGCTGCTCCGACGGGCCATGGAATGTCTGCACGGGAGGCGCTGGCAGGCTTCGGCCATCAGCAGGCACCTGTGCAGAGAAATACAGCTCCTGCACCTGCGGGCGGAGTCCTCAGACCTGATATGTCTATCCAATGTAAGGTCGGGGATAAGGTACGTCATTCCAAATGGTGTATCGGAACTATAGTTTCCGTGCAGGGAACAGGCGAAGATGTCTCTCTTAAAATTGCATTCCCGGGGCAGGT
>JAILNL010000004.1 GCA_024691625.1 Schwartzia sp. (in: firmicutes) | reverse complement strand
GTTATACCACATATTTTATACCGCTGAAATTTGAAAAAAGAGTGACTGCACGAAAAAAGCCTTCTCTATAAAAAAAGCCTTCTCCTTTAGGAGAAGGTGGGCCCGCAGGGCTCGGATGAGGTGTACCCCAAAGTAAATACTATCTGCGCAGATAGTGACTCGCTTTTGTATACCTCATCCACCACTACGTGGTCCCCCTTCCCCAATGGGGAAGGCATCTTTTCGCCGTATCCTTTATTTGCTGAGGCTCTTCAGCGGAGACTCATTGAAGTCATAATCCACCGTCGTCGCAACACCCTTTAAGATGTTGACCTCTTTGATGACATAATCATTCATGCCAAGAGTAAGCAGGCTGAAAGCATCCCAGTTAGGCATATAATTTTTAAGCTTTTCCTCTGCCTTCTTCTGTGCCAGCGGCTTCTCCCAGTTATTGAGCTGACCCGGCGCGATAATCAAAAGATAATAAGCTCCCTGCGGAAGATTCTCAAAGGAATAGGTTCCATCCTCTGCAGATTTCGTAATGAAAATAGGATACCCTTCCGGAGCGATACCGTCGTGATACCATGCATCAATGTCACTCTGCGGAATCGACTTCATGTTAATATCCATAGCGATGAGCTGCAGTGTTGCCTGTCTCACCGTACGTCCCTTGGAGCCGCCAAGCCCCCAGGATACACCCGTGATGCTGCCGTCACGCGTATTCACGGCCGTACCGTTGAACCCGGAGGGCGCCAGATGCACCGTACCGGAAAGCGTTGTAGCTGCCGAAGCACTCGCCATAACCATCATGGACAGCGCAAACGCTGTCAAAGTTTTTTTCAGATTCATAATTCCCATCCCCTCAATGATTTCTCATGCAAACTGTATGTTAGTATTTCGACATTTCTGACAAAATTCCTTCTTTGAAGAAAATAAAAAACATGGGCTGTGCTAAAACAGATAACTTTCTTTCACTTTAAGCCGGCTCTGCAGATACAGTCGGACGCGACCAACTGCATCGGTAAACTCCTTCCGGCGCTGCGCGCCACCTCCCTCATGAGGGAGGCTCTTGTGCCCCCTTCCGGGATGAGATGACAGTCAAAGGCTGTCGTGAAGTGGTAAACTAAAACTGGACACGCAAGGGGGTAAGGCCCACCGCGTGGGGATTTGAAGGGTTGAAACCCCTTCAGAAGTTTTCATTAACTTGAACGATTCCGTTAAACATGTTCAACAAATGCATACAAAAATGCTCTCTCACAAAAGAGAGAGCATTTTTTCAACAATATTGATGATCAAAATGTATATCCACTTCTACTCCCGGATGCGACGTAGCAAGCTGCTGCTTGATTACCTCTCTTATCTCTTCATCTGAAAGATGCGTATTATGCGGCACTACCACATCAAAAAGCAGTCTTCTGCGTCCTTCCGTAAGTGTCACCATACGGAAATCATGCATGGTAAGTCCCGTTTCAACCGCCTGCAGCACATTCGTCACGAAAAGCCTAAGTGCGTTTGTCTCGGGGTCATCTACCACAATGGGGTCCATGTGAACCGTGACGTTCAGATGATATTTCTCGGCGATACGCTGCTCCAAATCGTCAATAATTTCATGGGCCTCCATGATGTTCATGGTGTGAGGTACCTCTGCGTGAAGGGACGCAAATACGCGGCCGGGTCCGTAGTTATGCACGATGAGGTCGTGAACGCCCACGATTGACGGCGTTGCAAGGGTCATGCATTTTATGCCCGTACAAAGCTCCGGGTCAGGTGCTTCACCGAGAAGGGGCTGGATAGTTCCGTTTGCAGCTTCCCATCCGCTGTAGAGGACAAAGAGAGACACAAGTGCGCCGGCGATACCGTCAATATTGATTCCTACGGTTTCATATACGATAACGCTCGCCAAAACGACAGCTGTTGTAAGGCAGTCGGAACGGCTGTCTACTCCCGCAGCGTGAATGGTTGCGGAGTTGAGCCGGCGTCCCGCGCTGAAATAAAATTCCGAGAGAATGAGCTTTCCTGCAATGGATAGCGCAAGCACTCCTGCCGTAACGGCATCTACCGTAATTGCCTCAGGAATGATGATTTTCTCAACGGAGGATTTCAAAAGCTCGAAGCCGACAATCATAATGACTACGGCAAGGAAAAGTCCGCTGAGATATTCCACGCGTCCGTGCCCGAAGGGGTGCTCGGGGTCTGCAGGACGTGCAGCCATACGGAATCCGAAAAGCATGGCAACACCCGAGCCCGCATCGGAGAGGTTGTTCAAGCCGTCAGCAATTACGGAAATAGAACCGCTCAAAAAACCGATAGCAAGCTTTGCCGCGCACAGCAGAAGGTTTGCCATGATTCCCAGTACGCTGACACGCATACCGCATTTTTCCCGCGCACCGGGGTCATTCATATTTTCCTGCAATGGAAGCAGTCTTTCTACAATAGCATCCATAAATAATTCTCCTCTTTCTGATAATGAAAGTCAATGACAACGCACGACATAAAGTACAAATGCCTCCCCTGCTATGCAGGGAAGGCACATGATTTTTCTATTTGAATGATTATATAACTGTGGTGATATTTTTGTCAAGCTTCTTTGAGGAATGCTTTATAGCCCTTCATGACTTCATAGAGGTCAATCTTGCTTGTAACCTCCCACGGAGCGTGCATGGATACGACGGCAACGCCGCTGTCAATGACCTGCATGCCGTAGAGGGACATGATATAGGCGATTGTTCCGCCGCCGCCAAGGTCTACCTTGCCAAGCTCCGCCGTCTGGAAACGGACGTTGTGCTTGTCCATGATTCCGCGAAGCTCTCCGAGATATTCAGCGTTAGCATCGTTGGAACCGGATTTTCCACGGGAGCCTGTGTATTTGTTGAAGACCATTCCACCGCCTAGATAAGCCACGTTCTTTTTGTCAAAAGCACTGGCGTAGAGCGGGTCGTAGCCGGAGCTGACGTCAGAGGAAAGCATTTTCGAGTTTGCAAGGCAGCGGCGCATTGTAAGGTCGCTGTACTGTCCAATAGCGTTCATGACCTCGGCGAGAGCATTCTCGAAGAAACGGGACTGCATGCCCGTAGCACCAACGCTTCCTATTTCTTCTTTATCTACGAGAAGACATACTGCTGTCTTTTCCACGTCCTTCATTTCGAGCATAGCGTAGAGGGACGTATACGCGCAGACACGGTCGTCCTGTCCGTAGGCGAGGATAAGACTCTTATCAAAGCCCAGCTCTCTTGCACGGCCTGCAGGAACCATTGTAAGCTCTGCGGAAATAAAATCGTCTTCCTCAATGTCGTATTTTTCTTTCAGGATAGCGAGGACGCCTGCTTTGACAGCATCCTTTTCCTCTCCCTCAAGAGGCAGGGAGCCGACTAGGATATCCAGGTTTTCACCCTCAATGACCTTGTCTGCTTTTTTCGTGAGCTGCTCCTGCGCGAGATGAATGAGCAGGTCTGTTACGCAGAATGCTGGCTCGTCTTCGTTTTCACCGATTACGATATCCACCTTCGTGCCGTTCTTTTTTACGACAACGCCGTGAATGGCAAGGGGCAGGGCAACCCACTGATATTTTTTGATACCGCCGTAGTAATGGGTGTTGAGATACGCAAGGCCCGAGTCCTCATAGAGCGGATTCTGTTTCAGGTCGAGACGGCAGGTATCTACATGAGCGCCGAGAATGGAAAGTCCCTGGTCAAGAGGCGCCTGTCCGAGATTGAAAAGAGCGATGGTCTTTCCCATGCCGCAGACATAGACTTTGTCCCCTACGTGGAGCTTTTTGCCGCCCTTCGTGGCTTCGCGAAGCTCTTTGTATCCTGCATTTTCCGCCTGACGAATGGCCTCGGCTACGCTCTCGCGCTCCGTTTTGCAGGTGGAAAGAAAATCAATATAGCCCTTGCTGAGCTTTTCCAGTTCTTTTTTATCCTTGTCCGTATAAGAGAGCCATACGGATTTTTTTTCTTTTGTTTCTTTCTGCTCTTTCGTTTCTGTTTTTTTGACTTCCTTTGCCTTTTTCATGCCAGCCCTTCTTTCTGCTCTTCTCCGCGAGCAATCATTTCATGAACGATACGCGAAAAGTCCTCACGCGTTTCAGCTTTGTTAAATGCTTCCCGAAGCGAAGCTCCGCCCTTCATGCCCTTTGTGTACCATGTAGCGTGCTTTCGCATTTCACGTGAGCCTATATAGTCGCCCTTCCACTCTACCAGCATATCCAGATGGCGCATTATGAGCGCGCCGCGTTCTTCTATAGTAGGTGGCGGCGGTACTGTCCCTGTTGTCAAAAATTCGTGGAATGTCCTGAATATCCACGGGTTGCCCTGAGCTGCCCTGCCTATCATGACACCGTCGCATTTCGTCTGACGGAATATACGGGCCAGGTCGTCCGTGGTGCGGACGTCGCCGTTTGCTATGACGGGGATTGAGACTGCTTCCTTTACCTTGGCAATCATATCCCAGTCCGAGTGGCCTTTGTAATACTGCTCCCGTGTGCGTCCGTGAACGGCTATGGCGTCAACTCCTGCCGCTTCAGCGCGTTTTGCCATTTCGATAGCGTTGATATGCTTGTCGTCAAAGCCTATACGCATTTTGACGGTGACAGGCATTTTTACTGCCTTCCTCATTTCAGTGAGGATTGCCTGCGCCCGCTCGGGGTCAAGAAGGAGCGCCGAGCCTGCACGGTTCTTTACTATCTTCGGTGCGGGGCAGCCCATGTTGAAGTCAATAACATCAGCACAGCCCAGCTCCTCCACGTAGGCCGCGGCTTTCGCCACGGGCCCCGGCTCTGCCCCGAAGAGCTGCATTGCCAAAGGACGCTCCTCGGGTACAGTTTTCAGCATATTGCATGTATTTTCGTTTCTGAAGTTTATTCCCAGGACGCTGACCATCTCTGAGTAAACCATTGCGCAGCCCATCTCGCGGGCAAGCACACAGTACGGGGTATCAGTCACCCCCGCCATAGGTGCCAAAAATACAGGCACCGGAAAATCTAAATTACCTATCTTCATTCTTTCTTTGGCTCCGGAAGATTACGTTCATACAGCACACGCAGACCCGTAAGTGTAAGGAAGTTATCGACCTTGTCGATAGTCTGCGACTCGCGGGAAATCATGCGTGCGAGACCGCCTGTAGCGATTACGCGCATCTCCATTTTCATTTCTGCCTTTATACGGCGTACAATCTCATCTATCTGACCTACAAATCCGAAGATAACTCCGGACTGCATTGCGGAAATGGTGTTGCGGCATACAACTGTTTTCGGTGTTACGAGTGCAACACGGGGCAGCTGCGCGGCACGCTGGAAGAGCGCCTCCGAGGAGATGCCGATACCCGGAGCGATAACACCGCCCAGATAATCTCCGTTTTCCGCAACAACGTCAAAGGTGGTTGCGGTACCGATATCCACAACGATAAGCGGGCCGCCGTACTGGTCGTAAGCACCAACGGAGTTTACGATACGGTCGGCACCGATTTCACGGGGATTTTCATATTTCAGACGAATGCCCGTCTTGATGCCGGGGCCTACCACCAGCGGGTGAATGCGGAAGTAGCGCTCGCACATCTTTACCAGAGGTACCACCAACGGCGGAACAACCGAGGAAATGATAATTGCCTCGATATCCGTCATGCGGATTCCCTGAAAGCGGAACAGGTTGTTGATGAGCATACCGTACTCATCACCTGTTTTCTGACGGTCTGTAGATATACGCCAATGGCGAACAAGCTTCTTTCCGTCGTAGGTACCGAGCACAATGTTACTGTTGCCGATATCAAATACTAAAAGCATAATTTTCCTCCATTCCTGCAGATGCAGGGATTTTTCGTGTTTGATTTATTTTTTGCGCGGGCGGATTGAAACATCTCCTGCCAGTACTCGTGTTCTTCCTTTTGGCGTATCGACGAGCAATGCTCCGTCCTCGTCAATGTCCGCCGCGATTCCCGCGTATGTCTCCTTGACTCCGATGACGTTGATTTTCTGTCCGAGAGTCACTGAGTATTTTCTCCATTCGTCCAGAACCTTCGCGAAACCGTGCTCAAGCACTTCGCAGTACAGCTCGTCCATGGCGTTCAGAATCTCCGCAAAAAGCGGCACACGGGCAAGCTTTTCTCCCTTGATTGTCTGCAGGGAGATACCGATATCCCGAAGCTCCTCCGGGAAATCCTCAGGCATTATGTTGACGTTGAGTCCCGTACCGATGATGACGTGATGGATTCGCTCCATTTCCGCATTCATCTCCGTCAGGGTTCCGTCCAGCTTTTTGCCGTTATAGAGTATATCGTTTGGCCATTTGATACCAACGTTTACGCCGAACTTTCTTATGGCACGGGTAAGCGCCACCGCAGTCATAAGCGTACATTTCGGTGCTTCCTGCGGAAGAAATGTCGGACGCAGCAGCATAGAGAACCAGATTCCCTTATGCTTAGGCGAGAACCAGCCTCTGGAGAGGCGTCCCTTTCCGCCTGTCTGCTCCTCGGCAACGATAACCGTACCGTCGGGAGCGCCCTGCAGTGCAAGCTTTTTCGCCTCTTCATTGGACGAAGTTGTTGAATCAAAGTGAACAATTTTCTTTCCTATGATTTTCGTATGCAGAAGCGGTCTTATTTCCTCCGCCAGCAAAAGGTCGGGGGACTCCTTCAGGGAATATCCGCTGTGTGAATGGCTCACTATCTCGTATCCGTCCTCTTTCAAGGCCTGAATATGCTTCCACACAGCCGTTCTCGAAACTCCGAGCTTCTGCGCTATTTCCTCTCCGGATAAATAGTCATCACCCGCGTTCCTT
This sequence comes from Schwartzia sp. (in: firmicutes), assembly GCA_024691625.1. Classification (GTDB taxonomy): domain Bacteria; phylum Bacillota; class Negativicutes; order Selenomonadales; family Selenomonadaceae; genus Schwartzia. Next base: position 6,658 of record JAILNL010000004.1, on the reverse strand, counting down.
AACAGCTCCAGGATTTTTCCTTTCATAAGGCATCTCCTCCTGCAAATAGGTTCGTTTAGGCTGAAGGTTAACGGTTAACCTTCAACCTCTATATAATAGAACAAAGACGGCTCAGAATCAAGAAAAAGAAATCGCAGGGGCGCGGTGCGTTCCTGCGATTTTCCATTTCATTTTATTTGATTGTCACAAGCTCGTATTCACGCGTGCCGAGCCCAATTTTTTCACCGTGAATAAGGGTTTCCTCCCAGTTAACGTGCGGGTTGTTATCCAGGAATACATCGTGATGATGTTCTCCTTCTGCCGCCAGATTATCTCCAAGCTGGCTGTTTCTTATCGGGGTTGCTTTCTGGCATGCATCAACGGCAGCCTGATCAACTGCAATCGGGTCAAAGGACGCGAACATACCGATGTTCGGCAGGATGGGCGCGTCGTTATCGCCGTGGCAGTCACAGTTTGGCGAAATATCCATGGCCATGTTGATGTGGAAGGTCGGACGGTCCTGACATACTGCCTGAGCGTACTCAGCCATCTTGCGGTCGAGAAGATCGCTTGCGTCCCACTGTTCGTTGCTGATAGCGTCAAAGGCACAAGCACCTATGCAGCGGCCGCAGCCCTTGCAGGTTTCCTGATTGATTACTGCCTTGTTGTTCTCGTAGGTGATAGCGTTGGAACCACATTCCTTAGCACAGCGGCGGCAGCCACGGCAGAGGTCGGCATTGACCTGACACTTTCCTGAGGAATGCTGCTCCATCTTTCCTGCACGGCTTCCGCTTCCCATTCCGAGATTTTTGACGCAGCCGCCAAAGCCCGTCATTTCATGACCTTTGAAATGAGCAAGACTTATTACGATATCCGCGTCCATGATAGCACGTCCGATTTTTGCGGTCTTGCAGTATTCACCGTTCTTTACGGGAACCTCTTCCTCATCTGTACCGCGCAGACCGTCCGCAATTATAATCTGGCAGCCTGTGGTCATAGGATTGAACCCGTTGTAGTTCGCACAGTCAAGATGCTCCAAAGCGTGCTTGCGGCTGCCCGGATAAAGCGTATTGCAGTCCGTAAGAAACGGAATACCGCCCTGCTCCTTTACCAGGTCTGCAACAGCCTTTGCGTACTGCGGGCGGAGATAAGCAAGATTTCCAAGCTCGCCGAAGTGCATTTTTATGGCAACAAACTTGCCCTCCATGTCAATGTTCTTAAAGCCCGCCGCAATGCAAAGTCTTTTCAGCTTTTCTGTCTGCGGTGTGCCAACCTTTACACGGAAATCCGTGAAATAAACCTTAGCTTTTTCCATTATGAAGCCCCCTTGTCCTCTTCCCAATAACTCTCAGCCCGTCCGCAAAGCCTCTGCGTCAAACAATGCGGACAATATCGGCCATTTGATACTTAGGTACGACGAAGCAGCCCTGCTCGTCAAGGTAATATTTTATATCCGCGCCTACAGGCACGTCCACGGTGTAACCCGTCTGCTTCGGGTAGCCCAGTGCCAATGCGAGACGCGGCGTATCAGCCGAAGCAATATGCAAAAGCTCCCTGACCTTTTGCACATCTATCGAACCCATGATACAGCTCCCGACTCCTTCCTGCCACGCGGTCATTGTCATGGCGCTCACAGCCAGACCCGTATCCACATCGCGAAACGCGCCTGCTCCAGCCGCCTGTATAACGACTATAAACGCTGTCGGAAGCTCGTCTTCCTTCGGTGCGCCGACCTCCGGCGGCAAAAGTGCTGCCCATTGCATTAGTGGCTGCATAGCCGCCACCATGTCCGGAGATTTCACGACAATGTAGCGAAGCGGAAGCTTGTTTGCAGCGCTGGATACGAGCCGCGCGTGCTCGAGCATCTCATGCAGCACCTTTGCAGGCACCGGCTTCTGCTCAAATCTGCGGACACTACGGCATGTACGATAAAGCTCATGGAGTTCCACTCTGATCCCTCCCGTTCTTTTTTCTGATTCTTGTTTAATTATACCAAACTCAATGTAAAAAAAGGAGATACGCTTCCTTGAGTTTCGATGAGATAAAAATTAAGAATTTATTTCCACAGGAAAAAATTGAACAACGGCGTTATAACGCATTCGTTCCAGTTTTGCCAAAAGCAAAACTTCCTCTGTCAGCGTTTCAACGAGGCAGAGATATGCTCACTGCTTTTTATTTGCCCCTGCCCCCGCCTGCAGAGGTATGGAACATCTTCTGCCGAGTTATATCTCCCTTCGGTCGATGAAACGCAGATTAAGAATTTTTTTCCTGCGGAAAAATTTGAACAACGGCGTTATAATATATATGAATGAATAAACGACGAATGATAGATAAGGGAGATAGATAGAATGAACTGGAAACTTGTGCTTGGTATTTTGACGGCGAATGTCATATTCATGTCGTCAAGCTACACGATGCTCATTCCATTCCTTCCCATGTATCTCACCTTGGAACTGGGTGTGCCCGAGTCTGATGTCAATATATGGTCGGGTATTGTTTTTTCCGCCAGCTTCGTCATGAGCGCGGTCATGGCTCCCATCTGGGGAAAGCTTGCCGACACAAAAGGCAAACGCCTCATGGCTATACGCGCAAGTTTTCTTCTTTCCATCAGCTATTTTCTCGGCGGTATAGTTCAGAGTCCTGAGCAGCTTGCGATGATGCGCCTCTTTCAGGGCTTTGCGGCAGGGCTTTGGCCCATGGATCTCGCCATCATGGCCCTTTACGCGCCGCCCCAAAAGCTCGGTGTCTGCATAGGTATCATGCAGGGTGCGCTCACCGCAGGCAGCGTCATCGGGCCGCTTATTGGCGGAGTATTGGCCGGAGCCTTCGGTATGCGGGCATCGTTCTTCCTCGCGGCAGGAGCACTTTTCATAAACTGCCTTGCTTTCGTATTCATCATAAAGGAGCCGCCTGCACCCGAGCCAACAGAACATAAACCGGATGATAAGCCGAGCACATTCTCCCTGCTTCGACGTCCTGTGCTCGTCATTCTTCTGTCTACGAGCGCGCTTGTTCAGATGGTTATTCTCATTCTTCAGCCGATTCTTACCACGTATATCACGTCACTTTCAGGGAACCTTCCAAACCTGGTGCTTGTATCGGGAATTGTTTTCTCCCTCGGAGGTATTGCAGGTGCTATAGCCGCTCCCTGCTGGGGCTGGTTCGGGCAGCACAAAGGATTTGTATCTGCCATGCTCATTGCAATGTCAATCGGTGGCTGTGCCATTATCATACAGGGTACAATGTCGGGGCTTTATACATTTGCGTTCATGCAGTTTATCTGCGGACTGTTTTTCTCCGGCATCCACCCTTCGCTGAACTCCCTGCTCGCAAAATGCACTGAGCCTGAGGTAAAGGGACAAATTTTTGGCCTTATGTTCGCCGCGCAGCAGCTGGGCTCTATTCTTGGCCCGGTTCTCGGAGGAACTGTTGCTACATTTTTAGGTATGCGTTTCGTATTTTTCACGGCCGGTGTCGTCCTCATTATTTGGGCGATAACCCTGCGGGTAAACCGTCAAAAACTGCCCGCGGCTTAAAATCTATAGACTGTACAGAAACGAAAGGAGATATGACTATGAAAAGGCTCTCGGTACTCCTGTCAATTCTTTTATCTGTCCTTATACTGGCAGGCTGCGGAGATACATCTGCCCCTAAAGCCGAAAACACACCTGCCTCAAGCTCCGCTTCTGCACCGAAAAAATCTATTGTAATCTACTATTCCTGGAGCGGAACAACACGCCGGCTTGCACGTAAAATTACAGATGCCGCAAAAGCAGATATAGCAGAGATTCGTACAGTCACGCCATACCCCACAGACTACAATGAAGTCGCCGAACAGGCAAAGCTCGAAGTAGAAAAAGGCTTCATGCCTGAGATACGCGATGATCTTCCAAATCTTAAAAATTACGATGTTGTATATATCGGCACTCCTACCTGGTGGTATCACATGTCTCCGCCTCTTGCCTCTTATCTTGCAAAGCACGGCAGGGAGCTTGAAGGAAAACATGTTATGCCCTTCTGCACAAACGGTGGGAAGGAAGGTTCTACTCTTTCGGACATTGCAAAAGCATGCCCCGGAGCAAAGGTCAATCCCGGCCTCAGTCTTGCGGGCGGTCAGGTCGAATCCGGAGGAGAAACAATCCAGCAGTGGATTCGCCAGTTTGAAGCACAAAAATAATATTTAAGCGCACAGAAAAGCGGTCGGAAAAATTCCGACCGCTTTTTTATCTCTTGCGAATTTTCTCGTGAAATTCCGGTGTATCTATGTACTTTTTTATAAACCGTATAAACTGCTCATCAGCCTGCGAAAACACCTTTTGTGCCCTCCAGCACAATGAAATCTGAATGACATAGGTCGGATTGAAGGGTACTTTCCTGAAAGCAAAATCCATTCGTGTTACAAACTCCGGCAGAATTGCAACGCCCATACGGTTCGCCACAAGCTGTTTTATCGTCTTTGTCTGCGCCGCACAGAGAACTATATCCAGTGTAAAATCATGCTCCGAGCAGTGTCTGTCAATGCTCCTGTACTGGAAGGTCTGCGGCTGCTGCATGATGAACTTTTCCCCGCGAAGCTGCTCAAATGTAACGCTCGACTCATTGGCAAGTCTATGTCCCATGTCGACACAGAGATTCATATTGCACCTTGCCAATGACATCTCATGTTCCGGGAGCGGCATATCCTCTCCCATGACGATTCCGAAATCGAGTTCACCTGCGGCAACGAGCCTCCGAACCTCTTCTGAATCGTTATACGCCTGCAGCACAAGGTCTATTTGCGGATTGTCCATTTTGAAACGCGTGAAAAAATCCGGGAAAAGATATGCTTCAAACATAGGCGGAATACATACCTTGATTTTCGCAGATGATGTACGGCAAAACCGCTGCATATCCTGCTTTGTAGCCTCCACGTCGTGCAAAATACGCTCCGCGTGAACCTCAAAGGCATGTCCCTCTGTGGTCAGCATAATATTGCGGCTATGTCTGTCGATGAGCTCTACTCCAAGCTCAGTTTCAAGGGCTTTTATGGCCTTTGTAACCGACGGCTGCGATACTCCGAGCTTTTCTGCCGTGCGGGTGAAATTTTTGAGACGGCTGAGCGTCGTAAAATATTCCAACTGTCGCAGTTCCATAAGGATTCCTCCCATCTCCTTCATTTTATCATAACCTGAAGGAATAGCAAGGAATAAAAAAAGTAATCGTTCGAATATTTAGAACGATTACTTTCAATCCAGTTGCTTTATTTTACAAGCGATACCGGGGACAGCACCGATATACCTTTGGAGTTAACGAAGATATCTGCCTCCACACCGAAAACCTTTGCCAGCATGTCCACCGTCAAAATCTCCTTCGGAGTACCCTGCGCAAATATTCCATGCTCCTTGATGATAACAATTTCATCGGCATACTGAAGCGCGTGATTGATATCGTGGAGAACCATAATAATAGTAATTCCGTAGTCGCGGTTCAGCTCTTCAACTATGTTCATAACCTCAAGCTGATGACCGATATCAAGGTATGTCGTCGGCTCATCGAGAAGAAGAATTTCCGGCTTCTGCGCAAGTGCCATTGCTATCCACGCGCGCTGACGCTCACCGCCCGAAAGGCGCATTACTCGGCGGTCTACAAAATCATTAAGCTGTGTACGCTCAAGAGCCCACTCTACTGCCTCACGGTCAGCCTTCGGATCTCCAGGACGGAGCCAGCTTCTGTACGGGAAGCGTCCGAAATCCACAAGCTGGCGTACCGTTACGTCAGCAGGTGCCTGCGCTCCCTGCGGCAGAATAGCAAGACGCTGAGAGAGCTTTTTCCTCCCCATCTCGCGGACATCCTCTCTATCAAGAAGAACCTGTCCCTCATATTTTCTGTTAAGACTGGAAAGCGCCTTCAAAAGCGTAGATTTTCCCGCGCCGTTAGGACCGATTATCGCCGTGCGCTTCCCCGGCGTAAAAGATACATTGACATTTTTGAGGATAGTCCGTCCCTCAAATGTCACCGTCAGATTTTTAGCTTCAAGTGCCATTAGAGTTCCCTCCTCAACAAAAACAGAAAGAACGGCGCACCGAGGCCTGCCATAAGAATACCTACAGGAAGTTCTGTCGGCGCAAAAGCTGTGCGGGCAAAGGTGTCACTGAACATAACAACAGCCGCCCCCAAAAGCGCCGCTCCCGGAAGAAGGAAACGATAATCCGAGCCTATCATAAGACGCGCCGCATGCGGCACAATGAGTCCTACAAAGCCCAAAAGACCGACAACAGACACAGCACTTGCAGCAAGCATCGCAGCAATCGCCGTCATAACAATACGCGTAAGCTCAACATTAAGTCCGAGTCCCTTTGCGATTTCATCGCCAAGCTGCAGTATATTAAGATGACGTGCCCCAAGCATGACAAGAATAATACCTGCGACAGCATAGGGATAAATAATATCAACATGCGGCCAGCTTCTCGCCGCAAGACCGCCTACCATCCACATTAGAGCACCATGAACTTTGTCGCTGTGAAAAATCATAAGCGCAGAAATACCTGCTCCCAAAAATGCCGACACAGCAACACCTGCTAAGATTATACGTACAGGACGTATTCCGTTTTTCCACGCAAGAATATATATAACAACAGCAGCAGCCATAGCTCCGAGAAAAGCTACAGGCGTCACGAGATATTCGTATCCCGGAAATACA
>JAILNL010000213.1 GCA_024691625.1 Schwartzia sp. (in: firmicutes) | reverse complement strand
TCTGCCTACATCAACATACCCAGCAGACCCCTTGAAAAGATTTACTACCCCCGAACGTTTATTGTCTCCTTTAAGTTTATTCAGATACACCTGCCGGGGTGCCTGATTTTTTGATACATACTGCACAAATTGATTTCTCTGTGTAAGTTCCGCCAACAGCTGCACCGCAATTACGCTTTTCCCTGTTCCCGGGCCGCCCTTGCAAATAACCGTTCTTTTCCTGTTATCCATTTGGCACTTTAACGACAAATTCAGTATTTCTTCGTAAACTACCCGCTGCTCATCAATCATGGTAAACTCGCGGTTGCCTTTCATCATCGACGCAATCGCATTTTGTAGACTTTTAGACGGTCTGATTTCACCATGGTCCAGCAGATAAAGAACCTTTTTATTGTCACCCTTCCGTACAAACTTTTTTATCAGCTCTATCAAAGCCGGAACCTGTCCTTTTGTAAAAGCAGGTGCCACAGAAGTATATGTGTCATATTGGATATCATCAATAGGATCATTATCTTTGCGTATGTAGTTATGGAGGAATGCACACGGAATCAGCTGAATATCCGATTCGTGAACAGCAGAATTATAATCAGCTATCAGTTGCGAATACGTCCAAACCTGATAGGAAGGGTGAACCACCTTCCTCATTCCATTTCCCGTATATGTCTCAACCAAAGCATCTGTATTATCTACCTTGTTCAGTTTTTCCCATTGCTTTAATTCTATGATTACCATTCCGGGAGTATCTTTATCATCATAGCCCGAAATCATAAAATCGACACGTTTTGAAGTCTGGGGAATGTTATATTCAATAGCTATTCCCGCATCTTCAGGTATTGCGGAATCGCTTATGACTTTATACATATACTGCATGGAATTATCCCATGACTTAAACTCGTTCTCTACTGTATGTCTGTGCATTTTTTCCAAAACGCGTTTTTCTATCTCTAACGCAATAGTATCATTACGCACACTGTCCAAAAAATCACGTTTCGTTCCATCATAGACAATCATACAGCGCCCCCATTTCTGCCTGCTGCACACCGTATTCTATCTTTTACGTAAACCTGTTTCTCATTTAATACCAGTATAGCATTTCTGTCAGCAAAAATAACATGATTATAATTTCTTTTATAAGCCTATCTCATTCATTCCCTTTAACTAACTGTCAACACACACAAGACTCCGCCGGCCAAATAGTGTATTTCAAACACATCGATATGTATTTACAATGTATGTCGCAAAATGATATAATGCAATCAGAAAGGACGTGATACTATGAAATCCGTAGCTGTTACCATGCGAGTAAATCCTGAGTTAAAAATGCAGGCTGAATTTTTGTGCGAGCAGATGGGATTAACTCTTTCTACAGTTTATACGATGATGTTAAAGGCAATTGTCCGTACCGGCTCTATTCCTTTTGAAATTAAAGCCGATAGTTTTTACAGTGAAGAAAACCAAAAACACTTAAAAGCTGCTATAGCTAGATTGGAGGCAGGCGAAGGAGAGGAGCATGAGCTGATAGAATGCTGATAATGTGGGACATTGAAGCTTGGACAGATTATGTAAACTTACAATCTCAGGATAAAAAGACTGTTAAACGAATCAACTTGCTGATTAAAGATATTATGAGGAATGGCGTTCTTGACGGAATCGGCAATCCCGAAGCACTAAAGTATGATTTATCAGGATGGTATAGCCGCAGAATAGATGCCAAAAACAGACTGGTATATAAAATAGTTGACAATACAATAAAAATAGCCCAATGCAAGGAACATTACTAAATAGTTCTTCGCAAGCACAGACAAAAACAGCCGCCCGGTTTTGCAAAAGCCAGGCGGCTGTTCTTTTAATGGAATAATTTTTTGTGAGAGTGGCGGCTTCCCATTGGCGATAGCTACGCAGTATTGTCAGCAGGCAGGCATCACTTTTGAGCGCAAACGCAGAGCCAGCGCCCCTTTTCTCCCATGACAGGTCTGCTGTCCGAAAAGACGTCCGTAAACCCTGCATTTTCAAGCTCACATACCAGCTCGTCCCGAGATTTCAGCTTCATGCCGTCGATGAGCCGCGGCCATGTCTCATCCCCGGGGCACGAGCCGTCCGCCTCACATACAATCAGAAACTTTCCTCCGGGCTTCAAAATCCTATGGACTCCCGAAAAAGAATTCTCCGGCCAGAAATATACCGTCTCAAAAGCTGTCGCCACATCAAAGGAATCATCAGAAAAAGGCAGCTCGGCAACATTTCCCTCTAAAATACTGCACCGTCCCTCGTCTATGGCAGTGGCATTTTTCTTTTTGGATGCCTCCACACTGACAGGAGAGTAATCCAGTCCCGTCACATGTCCCTTAGGGCACGCTTCAAGCATAGTAGAAACATTGCTACCGCCGCCGCATCCCAGGTCTATGACATCAGCATCAGGTGCCAGCTCAAGATGCGCCAGCCCCCACTTTGAAAGAGGCGTATGCGCCGAGTTCATCATCCGAACAACCAACCTTCCCATCCTGCCCTCAGGCTTCGCGCAGTTTTGCAAAACACCGTGCATCAGATTTTGAAATATATTTCTTTTCATGTCTGCACCTCCATTATTGATAATCATTATCAATAATGGTAAATGAACTCGTTTTCATTGTCAAGCCTGTCTTTCTGATTCAATCATAGATATCGTTGAATCTTACAGAGACACAGCAATGAAAAAAATGTAAAATTATAGTAGTAATATTCGCGAAAAGAGTTAGTACAGAAACGGAGGAACTATACATGAAGCAGCTTTTATTATTGGCAGTATTGGGTGCGGCATTTCTTCTTACGGGCTGTGTCGGTGAATCTGCAAAATCCGCTTACCGCCGTGTTTCTGCCGAAGAGGCACAGCAAATTATGAAAAACGAATCCGGCTATCAGATTGTGGATGTACGGACTCCTGAAGAATACGCTTCAGGTCACATACCAAATGCAATATGTATTCCGAACGAGAGCATCGGCAAACAGCCCCCGGCAGAGCTTTCCAACAAAAAGCAGCTGCTTCTCATCTACTGCCGCTCAGGCCGTCGCAGCAAAGAAGCCGCCAACAAGCTTGTTGAACTCGGATATGAAAATGTCGTTGATTTCGGCGGAATAATCGACTGGCCCGGTGAAAAGACAACTGAACCGCCAAAGAAATAACCTTCAGAACCAAGGTAACTTCTCAGTCACTAAATCAGAGTAGTAACAAAATAGTAACAAATTGAGGTTTTTACCCCCAAAAACGACACAAAAAAGGCTCCGCGAAAAACTCGCGGAGCCTTGATTTCAGTGGCGGAGAGGGTGGGATTCGAACCCACGGTGGCTCATCACCACACTTGATTTCGAGTCAAGCACCTTCGACCACTCGGACACCTCTCCATATTCTTTAGAAACAAAAGTATTATAATGCCTTTAATTGAAGTTTGTCAACGACAAACTTTCCTCGTAAAGCAACAGCATAGAAAACGAGCCGCGGATATAACCGTGGCTCGTTTTATTATCTGACTGCACTGCCTTAGTTCCAACGCACTACTTTTCTCTCAAGCTCGGCGATTCCGTAGTTCAAAACCGAAACCACGATACCGATTATGATAATACCTGAGATAACGCGTGTGTAATCCGCGAAGTCCGCATAGTATCTGACGAAATAGCCCAGGCCCGACGTAGCGCCGATCATCTC
>JAILNL010000209.1 GCA_024691625.1 Schwartzia sp. (in: firmicutes) | reverse complement strand
TTGGATTATGGCAGGCGCGCTTGACAGGAAAGCTGTCGATGCGGAGCTTCTCTCATACGAAGGAACCTTCGGAGTGGGCTACGGTGTAGCTTCCTTTGCTGTCGGAGCCCGTGATGAAACCCGAAACTGCGTGGAAAGGTTTGAGGCGCTGGAGAAGGAGCGCCTTGCAAAACGCCGCGCGGCTGAGGATATTTATGTGAAGCTGGCACGGTACAGCCTTGAGACCTTTGTTACGACAGGGGAGAGGGCGGCATTCCCTGACCGTCTTCCGAAGGAGCTTACCGAAAGGAAGGCAGGCGTATTTGTATCCCTTAAAAAGGACGGACGCCTGCGCGGCTGCATCGGTACATTTCTGCCCTGTGAGGACAGCATTGCAGCGGAGATTCTCCGCAACGCGGTTTCGGCATGTTCGGAGGACCCCAGGTTTTCACCTGTAAGAAAAAGTGAGCTGCCGTCTCTCGTATACAGCGTTGATGTTCTGGGAGAGCCGGAGCTGACGGATATGGACGGTCTTGATGCAAAGCACTACGGTGTCATTGTAGAGGCCGAGAACGGCAGAAGAGGCCTTCTGCTTCCTGATCTTGCAGGGGTAGATACTGTTGAGGAGCAGGTGAGCATTGCCCGACAAAAGGGAAATATACCGCCTGATGAAAAGGTGCGTCTGTGGCGGTTCGAGGTAGTCCGCCACAAGTAACGGACAAGGGAAAGGATGAGACGTATGCGTTCCAAAGGCTGGAAATATCCGGAAGAGGAAGAGATGAAGCGCGGAAAAAAGCAGCGTCTTACCCATGCGCAGATGAGCAGCATGGTAATGGCTGTAGTAATCTGCTGCTACAGCATCTTTTTCATAAACGACATACCCCTGGCGTTTCTTACGGGGGCGTTTGTTCTTTTCATGCTGAACCCTGTCATAATAAGGATGTTCGGAGAAACAATCGGGAAGGTGGTTCACGCGTTCTCAGTAACGATGATAATCGGCTCGTTTATACTGGCATTTATGTGAAGACTCGATGCAGCTCTTCGTGAAAGGTTTTTCCTTTTGCGGAGAGCTGCTTTTGTTTTAGGAAAATAATCGAAAATTTTAATTAAAATTCATGCAGGAAAAACAGGATTCCTGTAGAAGTTTATAATGTGACTCTGTGATTAGGTTTTTATTTGAACAGACAGTGACTGTGGCATTTTTGAAAGAAAAATATGATGTCGCTTTCTTTTGCAATTCCCTTCCATTGACCGATATTGGAAGGCTGATTTTCATATCCGTATACAGACAGGAGGGAACATTTTGTGAAGACCACTTGTGTTGCGATGATTCTTGCGGGAGGGCAGGGAAGCCGTCTTGGGGCGCTGACAAAGCGCGTAGCCAAGCCTGCGGTGTCCTTTGGCGGAAAGTACAGGATTATTGATTTCCCGTTGTCCAACTGCGCTCATTCGGGCATTGAACGTGTGGGGGTGCTGACTCAGTACCGTCCATTTGAGCTCCATAATTATCTCGGAAACGGCGACGCATGGGATCTTGATGTACGCGCCGGAGGCCTTTTCATTCTGCCGCCCTATGCGCGTGACAAGGGCGCGGACTGGTATCAGGGGACTGCCGATGCAATCTATCAGAATCTGTATTTCATTTCGTTCTCCGACCCGGAGTACGTGCTGGTGCTGTCGGGAGACCACATTTACTCCATGGATTATTCGCAGATGATACGCGCCCACAAGGAAAAGGGCGCGGAGGCTACGATTGCCGTTATCCGCGTGCCTGATGAGGAAGCGCCGCGGTTCGGCATTATGAATACGGATAAGAAGGGGCGTATTCTTGAGTTTGAGGAAAAACCCAAGCACCCGAAAAGTAATCTTGCTTCCATGGGTATTTATCTTTTTTCGACGGATTTTCTCCGCAAATATCTTGAGGCTGATGCAAGAAAAAGGACCTCCAGCCACGATTTCGGCAAGGATGTTATACCGAAAATGCTGAAGGATAAAGCAAAGCTCTACGCTTACGCCTTTGACGGATATTGGAAGGACGTAGGGACCATTGAGAGCCTTTGGGAGGCAAATATGGATTTTCTGGCAGATGTTCCGCCAATCGATCTGGGCGGACGATGGCGTATACGCTCGGCAAATCACTCTATGCCGCCCCATTATCTCGGGCCAAGGGCAAAGGTGCGTCACTCAATGATAAACGAAGGTTCTGTTGTGCTGGGGAAGGTGGAGCATTCCGTGCTGTCTTCGGGAGTGCATATTGACCCCGGCGCAGTAGTAACAAATTCTGTCCTTATGCCCTTTGCAAGGGTAGGTAAGGGAGCAGTGGTTGACCATGCCATTGTGGGGCAGGGCAGCTTTATAGAGCCCGGAGCAAGCTTTAAGGGCGAAGAGGATAAGATACGCGTTACGGGTGATGAAACGGTATATCATGCCGATGGAACAATTACGGAGGGAGGTGGCAGCTTTTGATGAAAAATGTCATGGGACTTGTGAATCTGCAGGCGCAGGAGGAGCTTCTGAGCGCTCTTACTGACCAGCGTCCGCTGGCATCCCTGCCCTTTGGCGGCCGCTATCGTCTCATTGATTTTCCGATTTCCTGTATGGTAAATTCGGGAATACGAAATGTAGGCGCGATTCTGCCGACCAATTCACGTTCGATTCTTGACCATCTCCGTTCGGGCAAGGACTGGGATCTGGCACGTCATCATAAGGGACTGTTTTATCTTCCTTCGGTACGCAAGCTGAAGGGGGAGCCTGACGGCGATCTGCAGAATATGTACTCGAATCTGGATTTTGTCGAGAACAGCTCGGAGGAATTTGTTCTTATGGCAAATTCCTCGGCGGTATACAACATGGATTTCACTCCCGTAATGGAGATGCATCTGAAGCATGCTGCAGATGTTACAATGGTAACAAGCCCTGCCATGGGCAGTGATGCCAGCACGGGCATAGTAATCAAGGCGGCAAAAAGCGGCAATGTCACCGATATATGCCTTCAGCAGAATATCCCAAAGGGCGAGGAACGGGCGCTGGGAATATATTTCATGAAAAAGCAGCTCTACATTGAGCTTGTGCGGCAGGCCGTTGAGCACGGCGGAAAGGATTTCCGTGTTGATGTGCTTCTCCGTGCGGCGAAGGGCTGCAGAATATATGCGTATCACCAGAAGGGGTACGCGTGCAGGGTCTGCTCAATTCAGGCCTATTATGATACGAACCTTGACCTTCTGAATCATAAGGTGTGGGAGGAGCTTTTCCTTCGCGGAGGGGCGCCGATTTCCACAAAGGTAAAGGATATGGCTCCTGTCAGGTATCTTGAGGGGGCCAAGGTGAAGAATAGTATAGTGGCAAACGGCTGCGAAATCGCGGGAACGGTGGAGAACAGCATTCTGTTCCGCGGGGTCAAGGTGGAGCCGGGAGCGGTAATACGGAATTCTATCGTCATGCAGAACGGCATCATAGGCTCGCGGGCAGATATCGAGTGCGTCATTACCGATAAGAATGTTGTGATTACGGCAGGGAAGGTGCTGCAGGGTGCAAGAACCTACCCTGTGTACATAGATAAGAATAAGCGTGTATGATTTTGCGGGGAGCAGAAATATGGAAATGACAAAGGAAGAAAGAGAGCGGGAGGTTGAAGCCCTCCGCCGCAGATTCGTTGCAACAGGTCATATCCTTTGGGGACGTGAGCTTTCCGAGCTGACGCCTCATGAGATGTTTCGTACGGTTGCGGCGACGGTAAAGGAGCTTCTTTCGGAAAACTGGATTCGCACCAACCGTCTTTACGCGGAAGAGAAAACAAAACAGGTATATTATTTTTCCATCGAGTTTCTGCTCGGAAGACTTTTGAACAGCAATCTGATAAACCTCGGGGTAAAGGAGCTGCTGGCGGAAGCACTGAAGGGGCTCGGAATATCCCTTACGCGGTATTACGAGGAGGAGCCTGACGCGGGACTCGGCAACGGTGGCCTTGGGCGCCTTGCGGCGTGCTTTATTGATTCGCTGGCTGCTCTGGGCATGCCGGGACACGGCTGCTGTATACGCTATCAGTATGGCCTTTTTGAGCAGAAGATAGTGGACGGTCTGCAGGTAGAGCTGCCTGACCGCTGGCTTCGCGACGGCTTTGTATGGGAGTACCGCAAGCCGGATAAGGCGGTAAATGTGCGTTTCGGCGGAAACGCGTGGATGCGTCCGCGTCCTGACGGCAGGCTGGAGCTGGTGCATGAGGGCGGAACTATGGTCATGGCGGTTCCTTATGATGTGCCCATCGTGGGGGCGAACGGAAAGACCGTAAATACTCTGCGCCTCTGGAACGCGGAGCTGAACAAGGATTTCACCCTGTACGGAGTGACTCAGGAGGAACGCGAGAAGCGCCAGGAGTATCAGCGTTTCGTCGAGAGCATAACGAAATTCCTCTATCCTGATGACAGCTCTTATGAGGGACGACGCCTGCGCCTTGTGCAGGAGTATTTTATGGTTTCCGCGGGAGTGCAGGGAATCTTGAGGAATCAGCTTCGGAGTGGTGTTTCGCTCCGTGAACTGGATAAGCATGCGGCAATACACATAAATGACACGCATCCTGCTCTCGTGGTAGCGGAGCTTATGCGTCTTCTTGTTGATGTCCATGAGCTTGAATGGAACGAGGCATGGAAGGTTACATGCAAGGTGGTGGCATACACGAATCATACCATTATGCCTGAGGCTCTCGAAAAGTGGCCTGTGGACATGTTCAAGCCTCTTCTGCCGCGTATCTATCTCATTATTGAGGAGATAAACCGGCGTTTCCTTAAAGAGGTCCGCAGACGCTACCCGGGTGATGAGGTTCGGGTTCATGCGCTTTCCATCATTCAGGACGGGCAGGTACACATGGCACGCCTTGCCGTAGTGGGAAGCCACAGTGTAAACGGTGTGGCGGCTATTCATTCGGAGATTTTGAAATCCACAACGCTTCACCCCTTCTATGAGCTGCATCCTGAAAGGTTCAACAATAAGACAAACGGTGTCACGCACCGCCGCTGGCTTATCGGGGCAAATCCTGAGCTTGCGGGGCTTCTTGATGAGACCATTACGCCGAGATGGCGTACAGAACCTGCCCGGATGGCGGATTTTGCAAGGTATGCGGACGATGCCGAGGTACAGAAGCGGTTAGCGGAAATAAAGCACACAAGAAAGAAAATGCTGGCCCGCTGGCTTCGTGAAAAGACAGACCAGAGAATCGACGCGGATACGATGTTCGATATTCAGGTCAAGCGTATTCACTCCTACAAGCGCCAGCTCATGAACATTCTTTATGTAATGGATGCGTATGAGCGCATAAAGGAAGGAGCGGCGGAGGATTTTCTTCCGACCACTGTTTTCTTCGGCGGAAAGGCAGCACCGGGATATTATATCGCAAAGGAAACCGTGCGCCTTATCTGTGCCGTGGCAAAGCGCATAAATGCAGACCCTGCGGCGGCAGGAAAGCTGGCCGTGGTGTTCATGGAGAATTTCGGTGTTTCCCTTGGTGAGGCAGTCTATCCCGCGGCGGATATTTCGGAGCAGATATCTACGGCGAGCAAGGAGGCCTCGGGGACAGGCAACATGAAGTTCATGATGAACGGGGCTATCACGCTGGGAACACTTGACGGAGCAAATGTCGAAATCCGTGATGCCGTCGGCGATGCCAATATTATCATATTCGGCATGCGCGCTTCCGAGGTAATGGGATACTACGCTCACGGCGGATACTCTGTCTGGGATGAGTATAACGGCAATCCGGCGGTGCGCCGCGTGCTGGACCGTCTGACCGACGGAACCTATGGGGATTTCCATTCACTGTATGATTATCTCCTCAGGAACAACGACGAGTATTTCATACTGAAGGATTTTGACGCGTACCGTGCTGCCCATGCGGAGGCGGCAAGACGCTACCGCAATGAGGACGCATGGAGAAAATCCATGATTATAAATATTGCCCAGTCGGGCAGATTTTCATCTGACAGAACCATCAAGGAATACGCAAGGGATATCTGGGGGATTCACAGCGTGCAGTAAGGCGCTTTTGAATATGGAAAGGACGGTAATATGAGGACAGCGGAGTTGGCGGAGTATGATCGATATCTTTTTCATCAGGGCACGAACTATCACGCGCAGGAGATGCTGGGCGCGCATTATGTGAACATAGACGGGGTGCGCGGTGTGCGTTTCGCGGTCTGGGCTCCTCATGCGGTTAATGTCAGCGTTGTGGGAGATTTTAATTCCTGGGACACGCGGGTGAACCCTATGGAGCGCATAGGCGACGGGGAGATATGGACATGCTTTGTGCCGGAGCTTCCGGAGGGAACGGTGTATAAATATGCCATTGAGCCTCCATGGGGAGGACCGCATATCATGAAGGCCGACCCATATGGATTCTATGCGGAGATGAAGCCGGCAACAGCCTCGAGGACGTATGAGTTTTCCAATTATGAATGGCATGACGGAGATTGGATGAAGGAAGCTGCCGAGGGGAAATCCTATGAAAAGCCGATGCTGACCTATGAGGTTCATATGGGTTCCTGGAGGCGCTCGCCGGACAATGGATATCTCA
>JAILNL010000199.1 GCA_024691625.1 Schwartzia sp. (in: firmicutes) | reverse complement strand
TGGCGTGCCTGTACTGGGTATATGCTATGGAAGCCAGCTTATGGCACATGTCCTCGGCGGTTCTGTAAAACAGGCGCCTGTCAGCGAATATGGAAAGACGGAAGTAGAAATCACCGCATCGGCATCAAAGCTTTTTGAAGGCGTTTCCACTCCGACGACATGCTGGATGAGCCATACGGATTATATTGAAAAAGCACCTGAGGGCTTTGCTGTTACAGCAAAGACTCCTGTATGCCCTGTAGCCGGAATGGAAGATGCTGCACATGGACTATATGCGGTACAGTTCCATCCGGAGGTACTGCATACGGTAGAAGGTAAGACCATGCTCCGCAACTTTGTCCGCAATATCTGTGCATGCAAGGGCGATTGGGAAATGGGCTCCTTCATTGATGTTACGGTTGCGCAGCTTAAAGAAAAAATCGGCAAGGGCCGTGTGCTCTGCGCGCTTTCGGGCGGTGTTGATTCGTCTGTTGCGGCAGTTCTGCTTTCAAAGGCAGTAGGCAAGCAGCTCACCTGCGTATTTGTGGACCACGGACTCCTTCGCAAAAACGAAAGCGACGAGGTTGCGGAGGTATTCGGACCGAATGGTCACTACGACCTGAATTTCATCCGTGTGGATGCTCATGAGCGTTTCTATGAAAAACTCAAAGGTGTTACCGATCCTGAGCAGAAACGAAAGATTATCGGAGAGGAATTTATACGTGTTTTTGAAGCGGAAGCAAAGAAAATTGGCACGGTAGATTTTCTCGTACAGGGTACGATTTATCCGGACGTTATCGAAAGCGGACTCGGAAAATCTGCCGTTATCAAATCCCATCATAATGTCGGAGGCCTTCCGGATTATGTGGATTTCAAAGAAATCGTGGAGCCGCTGCGTATGCTCTTCAAGGACGAAGTACGCCAGGTAGGTACGAATCTCGGTATTCCTGATAAGCTCGTCCGACGTCAGCCCTTCCCGGGACCCGGTCTTGGAATCCGCATTATCGGTGATGTAACAGAGGAAAAGGTTCGTATCGTACAGGAAGCTGACTACATATACCGTGAGGAAGTCGCGAAGGCAGGAGTCGATAAAGACCTGGGACAGTACTTCGCTGCACTTACCAATATGCGTTCCGTTGGCGTCATGGGCGACGGCCGCACATACGATTACGCCATCGCGCTGCGTGCTGTACTTACCAGCGATTTCATGACGGCAGAAAGCGCGCGTCTGCCATGGGATGTCCTGCAGACGACCGCGAGCCGTATTGTAAATGAAGTCAAAGGAGTAAACCGCGTGCTTTATGACTGCACTGGCAAACCACCTGCTACAATAGAGTTCGAGTGATTTTGAAGAGATTGAAACCATTGGATTTCCAAGGGTTTCAATCTTTTTTTATTTTTTTACAAAATTTACTTGCAATTGAGAATCATTCGCGATATAATAAGTCCATCGAAATTGATAGGGATTCTCAATTGGGAGGCGGTGGATTTGCCAAAGGAAGAATTTGAATATGTTTTGGGCTGCCATGCGGCACCAACTTTTTTAGGCTTCAAATCGGCGAATCTCATTACTTTCCGCAGAAGCAGATTTTATGATTTCGATGCGATGCTTGAGTCATACGCACCATGCTTGCAATGCAAGGGTATATCAACGTTCCGTGTGTCGGAAAAGAACGGACTGACTGTTGTTCTTTTTTACAGAGCGGACGCAATCGAGGAGGAATTAAGACGGCCTGAGGCACAGGCTATTCTCCGGCGGTACGGGTATCCTTTGCAGGGCAGTCTGGTTGGAATGCTTTACCATCTGAGAAACAGAATCGAATCAGAGAAAACATTTCCGCATGAGATAGGGCTTTTTCTTGGTTATCCGCCTGAAGACGTGGAAGGCTTCATACGGCACAAGGGAAAGGATTATCGCTGCTGCGGATATTGGAAGGTATACTCAAACGAGAAGGATGCACGCAGACTGTTCGGGCTTTATGACGACTGTTCGAAGCATTTCTGCCATGAGCTGAAATGCGGGCGGGAGTTTGCGGAGCTTTTACGGGCTGTGTGATTAAAGGAGGCTTTTTCATGAGCAAAATTGCTGTTGTATATTGGTCAGGTACAGGTAATACAGAAATGATGGCTGAGGCTTGTGCCGAAGGTGCGAAGGAAGGTGGGAACGATGTCACGCTTGCTGAGGTGAGTAGTTTTTCACCGGCGGACGCGGCAAATTATGATGGGCTGATGTTCGGCTGCCCTGCTATGGGAGCAGAGGTTTTGGAGGAAAGTACCTTTGAACCTTTTTTCATGGAGACGGAAGCATTCCTTGAGAATAAACCCGTAGCATTGTTTGGCTCCTATGGCTGGGGCGGCGGCGCATGGATGGAGGACTGGGCTCAGCGCACGAGAAATGATGGCGCCAAGCTTTTCGGCAGCGGTCTTGCAGTAGAAAATACTCCTGACAGCTCGGCTCTTGATGAATGTAAATCTTTAGGCAGAGATTTTGCCGCACAGCTTTGATTTTATTTTTGATTTTGACATCGCTGTTTGGCCGCGGCGGTGTTGAAATATAGCTTTTTCCACAACATAATACTCCTACTTCAAAAGGGCACTCATCTGCGGAGTGCTTTTTTGATTTTCATATAAAATATTGAAAATAATAATGAGATGTACTATCATTGTTATTGACAGTGATAATAATTATTGATATTATTCAGAGGTACTGAAGATATTAATAACCAATTTCAATACAAGTTTTGGAGGTAGGAGTATGACTTTGAAAGAAGGAAAGACAGGGATGAATCTCAAAATTGCGGCCATTGAAGATTCACCATTGAAAAATCGACTAATGACTATGGGCCTGATTCCGGGAACAAAGGTCACTGTTCTTCGCTCGGCTCCTTTTGGAGATCCTATGGCAATTCGTCTCCGTTCGTACAATCTTGCACTGCGCCGTTCGGATGCTGAGAAGATTACGGTGGAAGCTGTTTAACGGAAAGGGGAAGAATATGTCAACATTAGCAGTAGCTTTAACAGGAAATCCGAATACGGGAAAATCTACGATTTTTAATGAGCTTACAGGAGCTCATCAGAAAATCGGAAATTGGCCGGGTGTTACGGTGGATAAAAAGGTCGGCTATGTAAATCACAACGATCGTGCAATTTCAATCGTAGACCTTCCGGGCACATACAGCGTAAGCGCGCGCTCACCTGAGGAAAAGATTGTTATCGAATATCTTATGAACAACAAGCTTGACCTTGTTATGGACGTAGTTGATTCGTCAAATCTCGAGAGAAATCTTTTCCTTACAATTCAGCTTCTGGAGCAGGGGGTGCCTCTTCTTATCGACCTCAACATGCAGGATGAGGCAGCAGCACGCGGCATTCATGTGGATATGAAAAAGCTGGAGGAACTGCTCGGCATGCCGGTGGTTGAGACTGTCGGACGTTCCAGCAAGAGTACGAAAAAGCTCTTGGATGTGTTCACGTCTACGGTTATGTCACAGTATCACCCCAGTGAGCTGGTTGAATCACATATTGAAAATATCCGCAGTATCCGTGAAAGCGGAAAAACCGCGGAGGCAGCGGAAGAAGCAGTTATCGAGGCACGTTATGCGCTCATCGACCGCATTATGGCTGAAGCGGTGACTATGGATAACGCAGGTCTTACAAAATCTGAAAAGATTGACCGTGTACTTGCAAATGGAGTGCTTGCACTGCCGATTTTCCTCGCGATTATGTACGGTGTTTTTCAGATTACATTCGAATGGATAGGACAGCCGCTGGCCGATATGCTGGACGAGCTTATAAATGAAAACTTCCTTGAGTTTGCAACGGCATCTCTTGAGGGAGCGGGCGTAGCGGAATGGATGGTTTCGCTTGTGACCGATGGTATTATTTCTGGTGTTGGTGCAGTGCTCACATTTGTACCGCTGATTTTCGTGCTGTTCTTCTGCCTGTCGTTCCTTGATGGTACAGGATATATGGCACGTATCGCTTTCATCACTGACCCGATTATGTGTCGCTGCGGTCTCACGGGCAAAGGTATCATGCCGCTTATGATGGCACACGGCTGCGCCGTTCCGGCTGTCATGGGTGCACGTGCTCTCGACTCTGAGAAGGACCGCATGGTTTCAATCCTTGTTACTCCGTTTTTGACTTGCGGAGCGAAGCTCCCGATTATGGCACTCTTTGCAGCTATGTTCTTCCCTGAACATGCGGCTGATGTCGTCTTCGGCATGTATATAATCGGTATTGTTATGGCAATTGTTGCGGCCAAGATTCTTGGCGCAACTACATTTAAGGATCAGGGTTCCACTTTCCTTTTGGAGCTTCCGCCGTATCGCATGCCTGACATGAAAACCGTTATGATTGAAACGTGGGACAAGGGTAAAGGCTACCTCATCAAAGCAGGTACGATTATTTTCGCGGCTTCTGTCCTTCTCTGGGTAATGTCGAATTATAATTTCAGCGGTCCGTGCGAGATTGACGAGTCTATTCTCGCAACACTCGGCGGATGGATGTCTAAGTTGTTTGTGTTCCACGGCTTTGCAACTTGGGAAGCCGGAGCAGCTCTTCTTTCCGGTATTATGGCAAAGGAAACTGTCGTGGCTACAATGGGTGTTCTTTACGGTGCGGCAGAGGTATCTACTGAGGCAGAAGAAGCTGTTGAGGCTGCACAGACCATGCTCGGAACGGGAATGGCTACGAGTTTTACTGCTCTTTCGGCTTTTGCTTTCATGGTATTCTCTCAGCTCTATACTCCGTGTGTTACTGCACTGGGCACTATTAAGAAGGAAACAAATTCATGGAAATGGATGGGTTTCTCGGCAGTATACATGTTTGCTATTGCATGGGTTGTTTCGCTCATCGTTTATCAGGGTGGTAAACTGATGGGTTTCTAAGGAGGAAATATTATGGCTACGTTTGTATGTGCTGCGGTTGTGGCTATTGCGTTGTTTTTTGCGGTACGTCATATTTATCGCAATTTTGTTAAGGGTGAATCCGACTGCTGCGGTACGTCAGGATGCTCCTGCGGAGATTCCTGCGGCGGATGCAGTGGATGCCATACTAAATAAGATTAACTGCGGCAGAGGTGAATCCTCTGCCGCTTTTCTAATTGCATATATTGCGAAACGGCTTTGATTTTATCAGTACAGCACGAAAAAATATGGAAAATTGTCGGTAATTCATTGACAGGGTGTACTTCATGTGTTATCCTATATATCGTCGTGAATGAGCCGACATAATTTAATATCATCTTTTTGGTAGAGCATTTGGAGAGTTGTCCGAGTGGTTGAAGGAGCACGCCTGGAAAGCGTGTATACGGTGAACGCTGTATCGAGAGTTCGAATCTCTCACTCTCCGCCATTTGCTTATCATTCCTTTTCCAGGTCGGACCGCAGCGCTTTGGTCTCGCGCAATGGGGCCCTATGAATCCCGTCAGGTCCGGAAGGAAGCAGCGGTAAGTGGTCAGCCACATGTGCCGTGAGGGTGCCTGAGGGCTGTGGCCCGACGTTGAAAAGGATCTACATATATGCAGCCGTTGTAGGCTGCTTTTTTTGTATATGCGGGGTGAGGAACATGGCTAAAAAAATATATGTTGTAAAGCGTGGCAGAAATACGGGGCTTTTTAATACCTGGGAAGAGTGCAAGGCACAGGTGGAAGGCTATCAGGGTGCCGTATATAAGGGCTTTATGGATATAGCGGAGGCCAACGCGTGGATGTGGGGAAGCAGTTCGACAGCCCCTGCGAAAAAGAGCGCGGCAGGAACATCGGCAGCCGCGCAGACATCGCTTTTTTGCACGGAGAAAACAGAGACATTCACGGAGGATTACGTGGTCTATACGGACGGCTCATGTCTCCGAAACCCGGACGGTCCGGGAGGCTGGGCTGCCGTCATACGGGAATCAGCTTCGGGCAAAAAGAAAGAGATCAGCGGGGGTGAGCCTTCCACGACGAACAACCGTATGGAGCTTATGGCAGGTATTATGGCGCTAAAGGCGCTGCCTGAGGGGGCATCTGTGGCATTTTATGCCGACAGCCAGTATCTGCAGAATGCTTTTGTTAAACGATGGCTTTCCGCATGGAAGAGGCGCGGTTGGATTACGTCAACGGGGACACCTGTGAAAAATCAGGATTTATGGGCAGCTCTTGATGCTGAAGTGCAGAGACATAAGGTGTTTTTCCATTGGGTTAAGGGACACGCGGGCAATGAGGATAATGAACGCTGTGATGTGCTTGCCAAGAAGGAAGCAATGAAATACATGGATTAAAGGAGTACAGCAATGTTAGGCAGATTTTCCCGCACTGAGCTTTTGCTGGGTGCTGAGGCAATGAAAAAGCTGGCGGACAGCCGTGTGGCTGTTTTCGGCGTAGGCGGTGTAGGCTCTTTCGTGGCAGAAGGACTTGTACGCGCCGGCGTAGGGCATTTCCTGTTGGTTGATAATGATCTTGTCTGCCTGACGAATCTCAACAGGCAGATTCATGCTACGGGTGCTACCGTCGGGAAATCCAAAACAGCGGTGATGAAGGAAAGAATGCTTTCAATAAATCCGGAAGCAGAGATAGAAACTATCGATGATTTTTTCCTTCCTGACAACGCTGAGAAATTTTTTGAGAAGACACCGGATTATATAGTTGACGCCGTAGATACCGTGACAGCAAAGATTGGGCTCGTAATGGAGGGTGAAAAGAGGGGAATCCCCGTTATCAGCTCAATGGGTGCAGGCAATAAGCTGGACCCTGCCGCTTTCCGTGTGGCAGACATTTATGAAACGCGTGTCTGTCCGCTGGCGAAGGTTATGCGCAAGGAGCTCAAGGCGCGGGGTGTGAAAAAGCTGAAAGTGGTATACTCGGAGGAGCAGCCGCTGAAGCCGAAAATGTCAGGCTGCGGGGCGAATTGCATATGTCCGCCGGGAAGCGCGAGAAACTGTGATGCGAGAAGGGCAGTGCCTGGAAGCGTTTCCTTTGTTCCGTCTGTAGCTGGTCTTATTATAGCGGGTGAGGTGGTCAAAGACCTCACGGCAGGAGTTCGTTGGGAGGCACGGTAATGAAGATTTCTGTTTTGGGCTGCGGCCGCTGGGGTTCTTTTCATGCATGGTATGCAAATCATATCGGGCACGACGTGACACTTTGGGGACGTCCGGGTTCTAAAAATCTGGCAGAGCTGAAGGAGAAACGGGCTAATGAGTATCTCACAATGTCGGAAGAAGTTGAGCTTTCTGAGGATTTGCCGTATGCCGTTGAGCGCGCAGATGTAATCATCATATCTATAGGCGCTCAGCAGCTCCGTTCCTTTGCAAAACAGCTTTCGGAGCTTCCGATAAAGGACAAAACCTTTGTGCTCTGTATGAAGGGCCTTGAGATTGGAACAGGAAAACGACTTTCTGTTGTAATGCGTGAGGAGGTCGGACCGGAACCGAAGATTGCCGTATGGGTAGGGCCCGGTCATGTGCAGGATTTTCTCAAGGGTATTCCTAATTGTATGATTCTCGCTTCGGACGACGACGAGGTAACAGGACGTCTTGTGCCTGTTTTTCACAGTCAGCTGATTCGCTTCTATTATGGAAAGGATTTGCTCGGAACTGAAATCGGAGCAGCGGCAAAGAATGTTGTGGGCCTTGCTGCGGGAATGCTTGACGGAGTGCATTACGGGAGTCTGAAAGGGGCACTAATGGCACGCGGCACGAAGGAGCTTTCACGGCTTATTGCGGCCATGGGCGGCGACGCGATGACGGTCTACGGACTTTCTCATCTGGGGGATTATGAGGCGACACTTTTTTCGCCGCACAGCAACAACCGTCGATACGGGGAAAATCTTATGCTTGGCAAGCCCTCCACGAAGCTTGCCGAGGGAGTCTATACGGCGGAAGCGCTCATGGCGCTTTCCGAACAGTATCACGTGGAGCTTCCCATAAGCCGCTCTGTATATGAAATAGTATGCTGCAGCAAGGAGCCGAAGGCAGAGCTTGAACGTCTCTTCCTGCGGTCGGAAAAAGAAGAATAATATATACGGAGATAGTAAGCTCCCGCCTGTTTTCTGCATATTTTGCAGTAAGCAGGCGGGAGCTTTTTCC
>JAILNL010000190.1 GCA_024691625.1 Schwartzia sp. (in: firmicutes) | reverse complement strand
GGAAACAAAAACAAACATACCGGCATCAGGAATCGCGTTTCTCGCCTGTCCACCGTCCATTTCCGAAACATCATACTCTATACCTGCCGCCCGAAGCTCTATCATAAGCTGCCCGAGAACACGCAGCGCATTTCCTCTGCCGTCACCGATACGCTCACCGGAATGGCCGCCCAAAAGACCGCGTACGGAAATCTTCCACGCCTTACCCTGCGGCACCGGCTCCCAATGAATATCCCTGTGAAAATCTATGCCTACGCTGCCCGCGCTGCCGATAGTCAAAAGGTCATTTTCCTCAGAATCGCAGTTGATGTAAAAAACAGCATCCTGCACATGCTTCGGGTCAAGCTTCTCTGTTCCAGACATGCCGACCTCTTCATCAACCGTGATAATAGCACGGAGCGGGCCGTGATTTTCCAACGTCTTGAAAATATAAATGATTTCAGCGATACCTGTGCCGTCATCAGAGCCAAGGCTCGTACCGTCGGCAGTAAGATATTCCTCTGTCCTGATTGTCTTTATCTCATCTGTCAGCGGATTATAATCTCTGCCCTTTTCCGCTACGCAGACCATATCCATGTGGCTCTGCAGAATCGTAAGAGGCGCATTTTCCATTCCCTTCGATGCCGGCAGATCAGCAACCAGATTGTTGACTGCATCCTGTATGACCTTGCAGCCCATACCCTCAAATACACCCTTCAGGTAATCGCTGACAGCCTTCTCATGTCCCGACGGACGGGGAATCTTAGTCATCGGCATGAACTCAGCCAATACACCATCAATTATTTCTTTATTGTTTTCCATTAAAAAACCTCCTAAAAATGAACGCAAAAAAAGCGGTCGGTTACGACCGCTTTCCCAAGTTCGATTATTTCTTTACCGGACGAGCCTTTGCGGTAGCCACATCAACGCCGGACGGCACATAAAGCATCATGCCCTCCGAAATACGGCGAGCCTCGCCGTCCAAAACATAGCACACACCGTTTACAAAATCGCAGATACGGCGCTGCTCTGCGTAGTCAACACGCTCAAAATTTACGATAGCCGCTTTCTTCGCAAGAAGGTCATCAGCAATCCCCGTGACCTGGTCGAATTTAGACGGAACATAAATATCGACGGAAAGCTCAGACGGTTTCGCAGCACGGGCTTTGAAACGAGGTCTCTCCACAACCGCAGACGAATAAGACGGCGCACCGTTAACGACACGACGCTCCTCGGTAACATATTCGCTTTCTGCAACTGCCTTTTCGGATACAAGCTCCTCTTCTTCCTCTACAGGCATAAGTATATTCTTGGCTTTCTCAAGAAGTTCCTTTATCGATTCCATCTATGTCGCCTCCACTGCGCATTAAAACGAGTACGCGCATCATTCAGCCTTGAAAAGCGCGCAAAAACCCCGATACTTTTAGATACTACCTGTATTCTACACCAAATCAAAAAATCCTGCAAACGGGAAAAAATAATTTTCCCCTAATTTGCAGAATTTTGAATCGTAAGCCCTATGTTACGAATAAATTTAATCTAATTTATACTCAATTACTGAGCAATTTGGTCAGGCTTTTGCAGCCTTCGTTGCGTTTTTGCGTGCGCGGCCGCGTGCAGAATGGTCAAGAACTGCCTTGCGGAGACGAACACTCTGCGGAGTAACCTCAACAAGCTCTTCCTCGTTGATGTACTCAAGAGCCTGCTCAAGACTCAGGATACGAGGCGGAACAAGGCGGATAGCTTCATCAGAAGAAGAAGTACGCATATTGGAGACGTTCTTCTTCTTGCACGGATTAATGTCGATATCCAGCTCACGGGAGTTTTCGCCGACAATCATGCCCTCATATACCATCTGGTTCGGAGAAATGAACATCGTGCCGCGGTCCTGCAGCGTAAAGATACCGTAGCCCGTCGTCTCGCCCTCTTCAAAAGCAACGAGAGAACCGTGCTCACGGCCTTCCATGTCTCCCTTGTACGGTGCATAACCGTGGAACACATGGCTCATGATACCGTTGCCCTTTGTGCTCGTCAGAAGCTCGGAACGGAAACCGATAAGTCCGCGCGCCGGAATGATAAACTCAAGGCGCATGTAGCCGTTGCCCTCAGTCATGTTCAAAAGCTCT
>JAILNL010000158.1 GCA_024691625.1 Schwartzia sp. (in: firmicutes) | reverse complement strand
TGTTGCAATTGCCGCTGGTGCCAGCGTTGCAGGCATGGTGCTGCTCGGACCTATCGGTATTATCGGCGGAGCCTTCGTTCACGGCAAGAACATCGACCTGCCGGAGGGCACGGAGCTCTACATTCAGACAAAGAATGATGTCACTCTGTACGGACTGACCGTAGAACAGTAATTAAAAGAAAGAGAAGCCCGTTCCGCGGACTTCTCTTTTTTCGTTGCGTTCCCCTTCTGTATGATGTAATATAAAACTGATAATCTGTCGGCAAAATCAGGCAGGACGAACTTCTAATATGATAGGAGCAGTCATAATGGATAAAAAGAAAGTATTGGCGGCATGCGCGGGACTGAGTACGGTGATGCTGCTCTCTTCGCATGGAACAGCATTGGCAGCATACTCCTCTACCGGTGATTCAGGCGTCAATGTAGTGGACTACATTGAGAACCGCCGCCGCAGTGAGCGGGAAAACCGTCTTTCGGAGGCTCAGAAGGAGCTGCAGAGAGATGCGGCAGAGCTCCGCTCGGAAATACGGGGCCCTATTGATCCGACGAAACAGCTGCCGGTCGCCGTGGAAGGCGACGACATGATGTACGATGAACGTACGGGAGATGTTTACGCAAAAGGAAACGTGCGCATAACTGAAATTGACGCGCGCCGTTTTGAGTCGGATGAAGCAACGGGCAACCTTAAGGAGCAGGAAATTAAGGTAGAAGGCAAAGGCCATATGCTGCAGGTTCCGGTATCCATGGGCGGAAAAACCGGAAGCAAAGCAAATCAGCCTGCTGATATGGACGGATATAATATTGTCTATAATTACGGAACCCAGGTCGGAAGCATGGATGAGGCCAAAGGAAAGCTCGGCCGTTACTACATCTATGGCAAACGCATAGAATTTTACCCTGACCGCGTCTTGATTTATGATGGCTATGCAACCCGCTGTGGAGCAAAAACACCTGACTACCGTCTGACGGGTTCCTTCATTGAGATATATCCGCAGAAGGAAATGATTATTCATGACATGAGCATGAAGGTAAAAAATGCGACAATTTACAGCGAAAAAGAACATCATGTCGATATAAGCCCAAATGCAAATAATAACCCGACCTATCCGAGAGTAGGATATTCAAACAGTGACGGTGTCTGGATCAGTTACCGCTTCCAGTACGATATTGCCAGCCGCTTTGATGCGTTTGCAGACCTTGCTTATTACACAAAGCACGGCATGAGAAATGTCTATGGTCTGGAGTGGAAGAATGCCGGCAGCTATGCGTCGGTGCAGTATGGCCGTTATGTTGACGGTGATGACAACTGGATCAAAAAAGAACCGACCTTCATCTATACTTATTCAAACCGTATAGGCAGACTGCCGCTTTCCTATGGCCTGAGCTTTGAAATGGGCCGTTGGGAAAACAAAGGTATAAAGAGTACGCATACGCGGTATGGCGTTTCCCTTGCTCATGACACCATTTACCTTGGAAGCAGAAAGCTCCGCCTGAACCTTGGAACAGGTTATTCCATCACACGTGAAAGCTACGACCATTCCAGAGTGGACGGTTTTAATTACAACGGTGTTCTGGTCGATGAGATGGATGATAACTTTGCGATTTATGCTGGGTATTATTATTCCAAGGCAAATAAAATGAATTCGCTGTTTGCTTATGATACTAACGATTATTCACGTAAGGGTGTTGCCGGTGTGAGCCTTGGTATTACGCCGCGGGACCGTCTTGTTGTCGGCACTGAATTTGATATGGCCGAGCACAGCCTTCGTGATGTAGATTATTACTGGTTTCATGATATGCACTGCGTGCAGATGATTTTGCGTTACCGCGACAAGCGTGATCAGTGGCATGTTACCTTCCAGTTCACACCGTGGTGATAAACATGAAAAAAGAACTGGAGGAAATTCTGCAGGGAATGCAGAAAAAAAGGATACTTATTATAGGCGACGCCATTGCAGATATCTATCTTTTGGGGCGCATTGCACGCATTTCCCGGGAGGCGCCCGTGCTTGTACTTGAACAGGCGGAGGAAAAGATAGTTGCCGGCGGGGCGGCCAATGTAGTGAACAATGTGGCGACACTTGGCGGTTCAGCCGAGGCCTGCGGCATCGTTGGAACAGATTCTGCCGCGGAAGGGCTTCGCGCTGTTCTTGCAAAAAACGGTGCCTTAATCGATGGGCTTTTAACAGATAAATCCCGACCGACTATAGCAAAAACGCGCATAATTGCAGGCGGCAGGGAAACTGTCAGCCAGCAGATTGTACGTGTGGACCGTGAGAGCCGTTTGCCTCTTGCACCTGAGCTTGAGGACGCGCTTCTTAAATACGCTGAGAAACGTATTGAGGAAGGTCTTGCCGGTGTAGTCCTTTCGGATTACGGCGGTGCTGTCGTTACTGATGCGGTTCAGCAAAGGCTCATTAAGCTGTGTCGTGAAAAGGATATCCCTGCCATTGTGGATTCCCGTTACTCAGTGAAGCGTTTTGAGGGAGTCAGCTATGTGAAACAGAACGACTCGGAGTTGGCAGCCGCGTTGGGACGTGAGCTCAGCGATGATGCATCTATCCGTGCTGCGGGAAAAGAGCTTTTGGAGCTTCTTGGCGCGGAAGGCGTTCTTGTAACCCGTGGCGACAAGGGAATGACCGTTATCGAACGCGGCGGAAAAATCACGGATATTCCTGTACGCGATAAAAGCGAGGTCTTTGATGTTTCCGGAGCAGGGGATACGTGTGTTGCTGCGTTTATTCTGGCTAAAGCAGCCGGAGCTGATTCCGTCAGCGCGGCAGAGCTTGCAAATCTTGCCTCTGGAATCGCCGTCCGCAAGCAGGGTACGGCTACAGTCAGTGCGGAGGAATTGCGCGAAGCGATTGTTAAATTTGCGTAATCGGAGGAAACTATGCTTATAGCAAGAGAAGATATAGAAAAATTTTGCGAGGTTTTGCGAAAGGGCGGAAAGCGCGTCGTTTTTACAAACGGCTGCTTTGATATTCTCCATGCAGGACATGTACGCTATCTCGAGAAAGCACGCTCACTGGGAGACTGCCTTGTTCTCGGACTCAACAGCGACTCCTCCGTCCGCCGTCTTAAGGGACCGGACCGTCCTGTTAACAGGGAAGAGGACAGAGCTGAGGTCGTGGGAGCATTAAAGTCCGTTGACTATGTGACGGTTTTTGATGAACCTACCGCATCTGAGCTTATCGCACTGGTGAAGCCTGCGGTTTACGCAAAGGGCGGAGATTACACTCTTGATACACTGCCTGAGGCAAAGATCGTTCAGAACTATGGAGGCGAGGTGGCCTTTATAGACCTTGTGGAAGGACGTTCAACCACAAACATCATTGAAAAAATTAAGGAACAGTAGGATGAATATACTTGTAGTAAAGCTCAGTGCCATCGGAGATGTAATCCACGCCCTGCCGGTTTCGTACGCCATAAAGGAAACCTTTCCTGACGCGCGTCTTACCTGGGTGGTGGAGCCTCCCGCAAAGGAGCTTCTTGTAGATAATCCCTATATTGACGATATCATTGTATTTGAGAAGAAGAAATTCAAGGCGTCCATTGGAGGCTTTTTGAAAAACTTCGGTCCATTGCGCCGCCGCCTGAAGGAAGGGCACTTTGATATTGCTCTTGACCTGCAGGGCCTTGGAAAATCCGCGGCAATCGCGTATTTTTCCGGCGCACCAAAGCGGTACGGCACATGCGACATGCGTGAGTTCAGCGACAAGATATCCAAGCCTGTAGTTGGACCGAACAGCAGGGGCCATATAGTGGAGCGCTATCTTGATGTTGCCCGCGCTATCGGATGTCGGGTGGAGCATGTTGAGTTTCCGGTAAAGGTCTCGGACAGGGATATGGCTCTTGTGCCGAAGATACTTGCACAGGGC
>JAILNL010000092.1 GCA_024691625.1 Schwartzia sp. (in: firmicutes) | reverse complement strand
TGAGGATATTGATCTCCTTATGGATAAATATCAGAATATGGATTTTGCTTCGCTCGAGATGGGTGTGCTGACCAGACAGATTATGAATGTACTCAAGTCACACCACATAGGTATCGGGCCGGGTCTTTCGATGTTCGCCCGCGGAGTGCTTACTATAGAAGGTGTCATGAGGCACTGCTGTCCGCGTGTCAGTTTTGTAGAGATATTTGCACAAAGTCTTGAACTTAATTTCCGCAAAAATATTAACTGGCGTGCAGAATGGGATAAGCTTAAGCGTGACAGTTATGTTTTGCTTAAGAAAACAATGCTTCTTCCGGAGCAGATTTCTGATATACTGAAGATGACCATGAGCGGTCAGACAAAGGTGAATCTTGAACTGACCGGTGCGGAAGAACCTCTCCGCCGTATTGACCAGATGATTAATAAGCTTATTATATGTATCATCAGTGCAGCATTGCTTTTGGGGTCGTCAATTATCTGCACGACACAGATGACACCTAAAATTATGGAGATTCCGCTGTTGGGTGTGTTTGGATATTTAGCAGCCATAGTGCTTTGCGGCAGGCTGTTATGGAATATAATAAGAGGTTATTGAGGAGGAAAATAAAATGCGTGGAATTCGCGGTGCAATAACTATAAAAAACGATACCGAAGCAGAAATTTTTGCGGCAGTTCGCTGGATGGTTACTGAAATGTGCCGTCATAACGGTGTAAAGCCTGATGATATCGGCGCTTGCATTTTGAGTGCTACCGAAGATATTACTGCAGCTTATCCTGCTACGGGAGCACGTCAGATTCCGGGATTCGACTGGGTTCCGCTTTTTGATACACGCCAGGTATCTGTGCAGGGAGGAATTCCTCTCTGTATCCGTGCGCTTTTGCTTGTGGATACAGATAAGGCACCTGACGAAATTCGCCACGTATATCTGAATGAGGCGGCTAATCTTCGCCCCGATTGGATGAAGAGGAAATAATCTTTTAAATACACAATTTATCTTTGGAAGGGGATTTATTTCTATGAAAAAAATCATTGCAACGGATAAGGCACCTCAGGCAATCGGACCTTATTCGCAGGCGGTTGAAGCAAACGGTATGCTCTATGTTTCGGGACAGATTCCTTTGATTCCTGAATCTGGAGAGCTCGTAGAGGGCAATATTGAGGTACAGACAGCACGCGTACTTGAAAATCTCAAGGCTATTCTTGAGGCAGCAGGCGCAACGCTCGAGGATGTCGTGAAAACGACAGTCTACATTACCGACATGGCTAATTTCGGTATGGTAAATGCTATCTACGAAAGATACTTTGAGAAAAACTGTCCGGCGAGGGTTTGCGTAGAAGTAAGCAAGCTTCCGAAAAATGCCATGGTTGAAATTGATGTTATTGCAGCAAGATAAGTAAGATAGGAGAGAATATACCAGAATGAAAAACCTTGAAACGATGAGTGTAAATGCAATCCGTGTACTTTCTGCGGATGCAATCCAGAAAGCTAATTCCGGACATCCGGGCCTTCCGCTTGGAAGCGCGCCTATGGCGTATGAGCTTTGGGCTCATCACATGAACCACAATCCGAAAAATCCGAAATGGGACAACCGCGACCGTTTTATTCTTTCAGGCGGTCATGGATCTATGCTTCTTTATTCCCTGCTTCATCTCTTTGGATACGGATTGAGCCTTGATGATTTGAAAAATTTCCGTCAGGACGGGTCTCTGACACCGGGGCATCCGGAATATGGCCATACGGTTGGCGTCGAAGCAACAACAGGTCCGCTCGGTGCAGGCATGGGCATGGCAGTCGGTATGGCAATGGCAGAAGCTCATCTCGCAGCAACGTTCAACAAGCCGGAATTCCCGATTGTTGACCACTATACATTTGTACTTGGCGGCGACGGATGCATGATGGAGGGTATTTCCTCGGAGGCATTCTCACTTGCAGGAACACTCGGACTTTCCAAACTTATCGTTTTGTACGACAGCAACAATATTTCCATTGAGGGCGGTACAGATATCGCATTCACGGAAAATGTTCAGAAGCGTATGGAAGCTTTCGGTTTCCAGACTATTACTGTTGAAGACGGAACAGACCTTGACGCAATCGGCAAGGCAATTGAGGTTGCAAAGGCTGATAAAACCCGTCCGTCCTTCATTACGGTCAAGACACAGATTGGCTACGGCTGCCCGGCAAAGCAGGGCAAAGCAAGCGCTCACGGCGAGCCGCTGGGCGAAGATAATGTAAAGGCGCTGAAGGAAAATCTCGGCTGGCCTACGCAGGAAGCATTTGCTGTTCCTCAGGAGATTTACGACAACTTCACGGCACTCGCAAAAGAGGGAGAAGCTGCTGAAGAGAAATGGAATGCGCTTTTCAAGGCATACGCCGAGAAATATCCTGAGCTTAAAAAACAGTGGGATGTTTACCATGCTCCTGTTGATGCTGATGCTCTGCTCAATAATGAAGAGTTCTGGGCATACGAGGATAAAGCTGCTGCAACACGCAGCCTGTCCGGAAAGATGATTAACCGTCTGAAGGATATCATGCCGCAGCTCTTCGGAGGCAGTGCTGACCTTGCACCGTCGAACAAAACCAATATGGATGGTGCCGGTGACTTCAGCAAGGAGAATTATGCGGGACGCAATCTGCATTTCGGCGTTCGTGAGCTTGCAATGGCTGCTATGGCAAACGGAATTCAGCTGCACGGAGGACTTCGTCCGTATATTGCAACGTTCTTTGTTTTCAGTGATTATACGAAGCCGATGCTTCGCCTCGCTGCCCTCATGAAGCTGCCTGTTACTTATGTACTGACTCATGACAGCATCGGTGTCGGAGAAGACGGACCTACACATGAGCCGATTGAACAGCTTGCTATGCTGCGTGCTACCCCGAATGTGAATGTATTCCGTCCTGCGGATGCAACGGAGACTGCTGCAGGCTGGTATCTTGCAGCAACAAGCAAGGAAACCCCGACTGTTCTGGTTCTTTCCCGTCAGAATCTGCCGCAGCTTGCAGGCACGAGCAAAGAAGCGCTCAAGGGTGCTTATGTTGTCTCTGCTGAAAAGAGCAAGCTGGACGGAATCTTCATTGCAACGGGTTCCGAGGTTTCACTGGCTGTTGAAGCACAGGAGAAACTTGCGGGAGATGGAATTGATGTCCGCGTTGTCAGCATGCCGTCGATGGATCTTTTCCGTCAGCAGACGGCTGAATATCAGGAGAGCGTTATTCCTGCAAATGTTCGCGCACGCGTTGCCGTAGAAGCTGCTGCTGACTTCGGCTGGGGTGCGTACGTCGGACTCGACGGCGCGACGGTAACCATGCAGGGCTTCGGTGCATCTGCTCCGGGCGGACTTCTTTTTAAGAAGTTTGGATTTACTGTCGAGCATGTTGCTGATGTCATGAAGCAGGTACTCAAAAAATAATTGAGTCGAAAAAACTTCAAAAATATTTTCGTGAAACAAAAGATTCCGCTGTCGATTGGCAGCGGATTTTTTGTTTAAAAATAAAAATTTGATTAAAAATTATTTTTGTAAAAATTTTTGTGAGGTAAAAATTTTTTGTGGTATACAAATTTTGCGATTAAAAAGGATAAAAGTGTAACTAAGTGTTTAAAATGTATTTTTTCCGGGTATTTAATCCATTTACAGAAGACAAAATCATAATGCGACACACCCGGATAAGTGGACATAAAAATGTTGATAAATATGAGTTGACAAGGGTTTTTGGGGGTGATATTATAGTTAGGTGCCTGAAGACAGGCATGGGTATTGTCCTATAGGAGTGACGCGAATGACACTGGATACATTGATGAAAACACGGCATGTGACCGGAGTAAAACAGGTCACAAAAGCAGTGCAGAAGGGAACAGCGAAATGTGTGTTCCTGGCATCAGATGCGGACCAGTCTCTGACGGCTTCTCTGAAAGAAGCCTGCAGCCAGTACGGCATCGAGGTCGTTGATACTGTGACGATGAAAGAGCTCGGAAGAGCCTGCTCGATTGAAGTCGGTGCTTCGGCGGCGGCAGTCCTCTCGTAAATACCGGTAAAAACCTGCAGCTTCGGCAGTGGGTTTTCATAAAATCATGAATCTGCAATATGAAGGAAGGAGGTGCAATATGCCTACAATTAACCAGTTGGTTCGTAAGAGCAGACAGAGTCTGATGGAGAAATCCACGGCGCCGGCACTTAAGAATTGCCCGCAGAAGCGCGGTGTGTGCACTCGTGTTTACACGACTACACCGAAAAAACCGAACTCGGCTCTCCGTAAAGTTGCTCGTGTCCGCTTGACGAATAGCATTGAGGTTACGGCTTATATCCCAGGCATTGGTCATAATCTTCAGGAGCACAGTGTTGTTCTGATCCGTGGCGGTCGTGTTAAGGATCTTCCGGGTGTCCGTTATCACATTATCCGTGGTTCTCTGGATACTGCAGGAGTTCAGGATCGCAATCAGGGTAGATCTAAATACGGTGCAAAACGTGCAAAGAAAAAATAATTGCATGAGAAGATTTTGAGCAAGGAGGGAATTAGATGCCAAGAAAAGGTTCTGTACCGAAACGTGACGTGCTGCCGGATCCGGTATACCACGACAAGACGGTTACAAAATTCATCAATAAAGTAATGCTCTCCGGTAAGAAGGGCGTTGCAGAGCGCGTTGTTTATGACGCATTTGAAACGATTCGTGCTAAAACAGGCAAGGATCCGTTGGAAGTATTCCAGACGGCACTGAAGAATGTTATGCCGGTTCTGGAAGTTCGTGCCCGCCGTGTTGGTGGTGCTAACTATCAGGTTCCGGTTGAGGTTCGTCCGGACCGCCGTATGACGCTCGGTATCCGCTGGATCGTCAACTATGCCCGCCTCCGCGGTGAGAAGACGATGGATGAGCGCCTCTCGGCTGAGCTGATGGATGCAGCTAACAATACGGGCGCATCTGTAAAGAAAAAGGAAGATACGCATAAGATGGCAGAGGCAAACAAGGCTTTTGCTCATTATCGCTGGTAATCCTTTAAGTAACTAAGATATAAGGAGAGATAATAGTGGGCAGAGAGTTTTCGCTGGAAAAAACTCGTAATATTGGTATCATGGCGCACATTGATGCCGGCAAAACGACAACCACTGAGCGTATCCTCTTCTACACAGGGCTAATCCCAAGGCCAGCATCTATTTCTGCGACGAGAAAGGCTTTAAGGGCATGATGCTTCGTGGCAAGATGGAGGTGCTGACC